>DATLGW010000261.1:0-4832 GCA_035540315.1 Burkholderiaceae bacterium
ATCGCCTCGAGCGTCCAGCGCATCATCTCGTTCGGGAACGTGCGCAGCTTCTTGCCCTTGGCGTCCGCGGGCGACAGCTTCTGCCAGGTCTTCTCCGAGATCGTCAGCGGAATCGCGTTGTAGACGTGATACGTCAGCGACAGGTGCGGCGCGACCTCGAAGAACTTGTTCGCGTAGGTCGTGTCGATCGGGTTCTCCTGGCCGATCACCGTGCCCTGCTGGATCGCCAGATACACCTCTGGGATCGGCAGGATCTGCAGGTTGAAGCCGATCGCCTCGAGCGTCCAGCGCATCATCTCGTTCGGGAACGTGCGCAGCTTCTTGCCCTTGGCGTCCGCGGGCGACAGGATCGGCTCCTTCGTGCTCATGATCCGCAGCCCGGCCTCCCAGGTCGCGAGGAACCGGAAGCCGCGCGCCGGCCCCTTGTCGAACTGCTCCTTCATCCACTGCGAGTCGTCGTACAGCTTCCAGCCCTGCGGATAGGTCTCGATCAGGTAAGGAAGCGCCGTCAGGTTCAGCGTCGGGATGTGGGTCGCATACGTACCGGTGCCGGTGACGGTGAAGTCGATACCGCCCAGCTGCAGCTGCTCGACCGCCTTCGGGTCGTTCGCGAGCTGGCTGGCCGGATAGACCTGCACCTTGTAGCGGCCCTGCGTGTATTGCTCGACTTTCTGCGCGAACATCTCGGCGGCTTTCTGCCGCGCGCCGCCGGGCTGGTCGCTGTGGCTGAACTTCAGCACGGTCTGGGCCGATGCGGCGAGCGGGAATGCGGCGAGGGATGCGCCGGCGATTGCGAGGCCGGCGAGGCCGGTGCGCAGGAACGTGGTTCTGTCCATGATCTCCTCCGAAAAAAATGGCCTGTCAGTCGAGCTCGACGCGGCGGCCCTGCGCGCTCGAGCGATACACGGCCTCCTGCACGCGCAGGTTGGCCAGATAGTCGCGCCCGCCGTTCTCCAGCGGTGCGCCGTTTCTCAGATGGTCGACCACGTGCGCCTGCAGCGCGCGCACGCATCCCCCGCCGAACGTGTCGTCGGGCCCGCGATCATAGCGGTGCTCGTGTTCGTCTCGCTGGTGCGGCTTGAACCACAGCCGAGCGGCGCCGTCGAGCCGCAGCACGCCGGCGGATCCCTCGAGCCACATTTCGCCCATCGTTCGCCGCGGGTTGTCCGACACGTGGTCGTTCAGGCGGTTGCCGTCGAACAGCCCGGTGGCGCCGCCGTCGAACGTGAAGACGATGTAGCCCGCATCCTCGCCGGCGATCGCCGGATTGATCCGGCGCAGCTGCGCCCAGACCGAGCGCACTTCGCCGAGCAGGTAACGATAGGTGTCGATGAAGTGGATCGCGGTCTCGTAGACGAGGAAGCGCTCCATCTGCTGGAAGTAAGGCTGCCGGTCCAGGTAAGCGCGCGGTCCCTGGCCGTCGCCCGGGCGCAGCCGGAACGCGATCGAGTGCGGCGTGCCGAGCGTGCCGTTCTCGAGCAGGCGCTTGGCTTCCCGGTACCAGGGCTGGAAGCGGAAATTCTCGTGGACGACGAACGGGATGCGGGCCTGCTGCGCATCGTCGACGATCGCGACCGCCTCGTCGTAGGTGGGCGCGAGTGCTTTCTGGCAGATGGTTGCAACTCGGCGCTCGCACGCGAGCTGCACGAGCGTGCGGTGCGTCGCGGGCGGCGTCACGATGTCGACGAGGTCGGGCTGGATCTCGTCCAGCATCCGCGCTACATCGGAGTAGACGCGCGCGACGCCGAAACGCTTCGCGAGCGCCTGCGCTTTCGCCTCGTCGGTGTCGCACAGCGCGACGTAGTCGACGTCAGGCAGCGTCGTCCAGCCCTCGACGTGGAACTGGCTGAAGTAGCCGGCGCCGACGCCGGCGACTCGCAGAGCTGCCATTCCGCTCCTCCTCCTGCCTTCGCGCGACCGAACGGTTACAGATTCGACGCCACGGCCGCCGCGATCGCCTGCGTGCCGTCGCTGCCGCCGAACTCGAACGCGCGCACCTTGTCCGAGCCGAACACCTCGTCGACCGCGCGCTCGATCTGCACCGCGCCTTCGGAAAGCGCCGGCGCATCATGCCGGTCGGCGAGCCAGTCGAGCATCATCGCCGCCGACAGGATCATTGCCGTCGGGTTCGCCTTGCCCTGGCCGGCGATGTCGGGCGCCGAACCGTGGCACGGCTGGAACAGGCCGTGGCGGTCGCCGATGTCGCCCGACGGCGCCATCCCCATGCCGCCGACCAGCGCCGCGGTCTCGTCCGAGATGATGTCGCCGAACATGTTCTCGGTAACCATCACGTCGAACGTCCAGGGCTTGCGGATCAGATCGAGCGCGGTCGCGTCGATGTAGTTGTGCCGCGCCTCGACTTCCGGATGCCGGCGCGCGACCTCGTCGAAGATGCGCCGGAAGAACGCCATCGACACGAACACGTTCGACTTGTCGACGCAGGTGACGCTCGCCGCGCGGGCATTGCCCGCGTCGCGCTTGAGCCGGGCGTGGCCGCGCCGCTGCGCGAGCCGGAACGAATAGTCGAACACGCGCTCCGATCCCGCGCGGGTGATCACCATCGTGTCGCGCGCTTCGCGATCGTCGATCAGCACGCCCTTGCCGCGGGACGCGAACAGGCCTTCGGTCGATTCGCGCACGACCACCAGGTCGACGTCCTTCGCGCGCGGATCCGCGAGCGGCAGCGGAATGCCCGGGATCGCGCGCACCGGCCGCACGCCCGCATACAGCTCGAGCTGGAAGCGCAGATCGAGCTGCGGCGCGATCTCGGTGCCGTCCGGATAGCGGATCTCGGGCCAGCCCATCGCGCCGAACAGGATCGCGTCGGCCGCGCGGCAGGCCTCGAGCGTCGCCTGCGGCAGCGCGTCGCCGGTCGCTTTGTAGTGGTGCGCGCCGGCCGGGTGCGATGCGAATCGCAGCGAGAACCCGTTCCGGGATGCGACCTTCTCGAGCAGCGGGATTGCGACCTCGATCACCTCGACGCCGATGCCATCGCCCGGCAGGACCGCGATGTCGAAGACCTGCTTGCCTGGCTGCGTCATTTGGAGACTCCGTCGGCCCCGCCGGTGATCTCGCGCATCAGCGCGAAGAACTGCCGCTTGCGCTCGGTGTTGATCGTCCAGTTGATCGGCACGTTCTGGAAACCGTCGCGGTAGTTGCCGCGCACGTGAAAGCCGCGCGCGCCTTCGCCCGGATCGTAGAAGCCCCAGGACGCGTGCTGCTGGACCGCGACGATCAGGTCGTTGACCGGCTTGTCGAAGTCGGTGTTGTCGTCCTCGTTGAACACGATCGGCATCGGGCGCCAGTTCTTCATCGCCTTCACCCGCGCGACCGCATCGGCAATCCCCGACGGCTGCGGCGTGCCGTTGCCGTGCAGCAGCACCAGGTCTGACACCTCGAGCACCCGCTCGCTCGGGATCATCCCGCCGCGATAGCTGGTCGCCACCGGCAGCCGCCGCCCATTGCGCGTGAGGCCGCGCGCCTGCGCGACCAGCTCGTGCACCCGGTCCGGCCGCAGGATCTCGTGCTCGTAGCGATTGCCCGCCAGTCGCGGATCGACGTCCGGCTGATGGTTGCGCACCAGGCTGATCTCGTGATGCCAGCTGCCGATCCCGCACTCGTTGTTGATCTCGAGGATCAGGTTCGTGTGGCCCGACTCCAGCAGCCAGCCCACCGCCTTGTCGACGCCGTTGCGAATCGCATCCTCGTCGACCAGCCGCTCGTCCTGGCCGAAGTAATAGAGGCTCACGATGCACGCCATCCCGAGCGCGTCGAGCCGCTCGAGCACGCGCGACAGCCGGTCGAGGTAGGCCGGGCGCAGCTCGCCGTAGGCGGTGAACGCCGTGTTGATCCACGGCTGGATGTCGCAGTACCCCTCCGGCGAGCCCCCCTGCAGGTTCACCGTCACCGCCAGGATCCCGTGGCGGCGGAACTCCGGCAGCGCCTGCAGGAACTCGTTCAGGTTGCGCTCCGGGTCCCATTGGCCGGTGTCCGGATACGCCCAGCGGTCGCGCGTGTCCGGGTTCAGGTCGTCGAAGATCGCATTGACGCAGCGGATGTTCATCAGCTGGCCTTCGACGCGGTGGCCTTTCCAGGCGCGCCCGCGATAGGTCGGCTCGCCGTTGATCCAGAAGTCTTCGCCCCGGATTTCGAGGCGGGTGTTGCCGGGCATGCTCACAGTCTCCTTTGCTGCATCGAGGGTGCGGCCGATCCGCCGCACCGGTTGTTCAAATCTAAAGCTGCCGAAGCCCGAACCGCTCGAGCACGCCGAGCAGCTCGCGGCTTGCACGCTGGCGGTGCTCGCGGTACAGCGCATGCGCACCGCGCGCATCGCCGTCGCGAATCCGCGCAACGATCTCCCGGTGCTCGCGCGTCGAGTTCACCGGCGGCGGGCGCATCCGCAGCGTGATCATCCGGACCCGGTGCGAGCGATCCCAGTAGCGCATCACCGCGTCGGCCAGCATCCGGTTGCCGCACAGCTCGAGCAGATGACGGTGAAACCGCGAATCCGCATCCGCCCACGCGTCGAGGTCGTTGCGCTTGAGCGCATCCTCCATGTCGCGCGACGCCTGCTCCAGCGGCGCCAGCTCCGCCTTCGACGGCTTGCGCTGCGCGGTCAGCTCGGCCGCCATCGATTCGAGCGCCGTCAGGATCTCGTAGATCTCGCGCATGTCGTTGGCTGACACCGGCAGCACTCGCATGCCGTGGCGCGGGATGACCTCGACCAGACCTTCCTTTTCCAGCCGGATCAGCGCCTCGCGCACCGGGGTGCGGCTCATGCCGAGCTCGAGCGCGATCGCCTGTTCGAGCGCCTGATGGCCCGGGGGCCAGGC
>DATLGW010000262.1:0-1771 GCA_035540315.1 Burkholderiaceae bacterium
CAGCGCGGATCAAGGCGATCGAGGCGGTGACGAATCACGACGTCAAGGCCGCCGAATACTTCCTGAAGGAGCAGGTCGGCGGCGACGCCGAACTCCAGGCGGCCAGCGAGTTCATCCACTTCGCGTGCACGTCCGAGGACATCAACAACACCGCACACGCGCTGATGCTGCGCAGCGCCCGCGACCGCGTGCTGCTGCCGGCGATCGACGCGATCGTCGCGGCGCTGCGCGACCTCGCGCACCGTCATGCCGACACGCCGATGCTGTCGCGCACGCACGGACAGCCCGCATCGCCGACGACCGTCGGCAAGGAGCTCGCGAACTTCGTCGTCCGGTTGCGCGCGGCGCGTGAACGCGTCGCGGCAGTGCGCCCGCTGGCCAAGATGAACGGGGCGGTCGGCAACTACAACGCGCACCTGGCCGCGTATCCGCAAGTCGACTGGCCGGCGTTCGCGCAGCGCGTGCTCGCGCAGCTCGAGCTGGAGCAGAACACGCACACGGTGCAGATCGAGCCGCACGACTGGATGGCCGAGCTGTTCCATGCGCTGGCGCGCGTGAACTCGATCGTGCTCGACCTCGACCGCGACTTGTGGGGCTACATCTCGCTCGGCTATTTCCGGCAGAAGACGAAGGCGGGCGAGGTCGGCTCGTCGACGATGCCGCACAAGGTCAACCCGATCGATTTCGAGAACTCCGAAGGCAACGTCGGCGTGGCGAACGCCCTGCTGTCGCATCTGGCCGAGAAGCTGCCGGTGTCGCGCTGGCAGCGCGACCTGTCGGACTCGACCGCGCTGCGCAACGTCGGCGTCGCGTTCGGCCACTGCCTGCTCGCGTACGACGCGTGCCTGCGCGGCCTGGGCAAGCTGGAAGTCGACGCGCTGCGGCTGGCCGAGGACCTGGCGCAGGCGTGGGAAGTGCTGGCCGAGCCGATCCAGACGGTGATGCGCCGCTACGGGGTGCCGAATCCGTACGAGCAGCTGAAGGACCTGACGCGAGGCACCGGAATCGACCGCGACACGCTGCTGGCGTTCGTCGAGCGGCTGCCGATTCCGGCCGACGCGAAGGAGCGGCTGAAGGCGCTGACGCCGCAGTCGTACATCGGCTGCGCCGCGCAGCTCGCGCGCGCCGTCTGACGGCGTGCAGGATTCAGCGATCGCGTCGATGCAGGACTGGTTGGCCCACCCGGCAATCCACGCCGGGGTGCTGCCGCTGCTGGTGGCACTGGCGGTCGCGACCGCCCTGTACCGCAGCCGGCTCGCGTGGCTCGCAGTGGTGGCCGGGTACGCGACCGTGGTCGCACTGACGACCGGATTCGCGTTCAGCCCGCTGACGGTATCGCGCAAGGTGCTGCTGCTGGTGCTGCTGGCGCCGCTGGCGGGGCTGGCGGCCGACGCGCTGCCGCACCGCGCGCGGCTGCTGCATGCGCTGCTGGCCACCGGCGCCGGTCTGCTTTCGGTATGGGTGTTCATCACGGTGCTCGCGCAGCGGGACGCCGCGGCTGCCGTGCCCGCCGGCGCAGCGATCGCGGCGTTCGTTGGCGCGTTGGTGTGGCTGATGCTGCGGCTGCGAGACGACGGCGCGGCCGCCGGCGCGGCGGGCCTCGGGCTGGGGCTGGCGGTGGGCATCGCCGCGCTGCTGTCGGCCTCGCTCGGCTACTTCGGCAGCGGCGTCGCGGTGGCCGCCGCGTGCGGCGCATTGCTGCTGGTGCAGCTGTTCTCGGCGCGGCTGATCGAGCCTGGATTCACCGGCACGCTGCCGATCGGCTTGGCCG
>DATLGW010000263.1:0-11163 GCA_035540315.1 Burkholderiaceae bacterium
ACGAAGTACTCGATCATCCCGTTCGTCTCGGGATGGTTGACGTCGAACCGGTACAGCTCGCCGTCGCAGACGACGTCGATGCCGGCTTGCTCCTGAATTCCGATCACGACCCGGGTCGCATCGGCGAGCGCCTGCTCCGACGGCAGCGCGGCGAGCCAATCGGGAACCGGATAAGAGCCGACGACGGTGGTCTGGATGCGCGGCATGGGACGAGCCTTTTGTAACCAACTGGTGAGAAAGGCGAATGGTATCGGCCGTCCTGGCCAGCCGCAAGGTTGACAGCCTCGACACTCGTCGCCGAAAATAATTAACCAATAAGTTAAAACCGCGACTCGCTGCGCGTCGGATCCGAACGCGCGCACCCCGATCCAACCTCGCTGAAGAGAACCGTTTCGATGAGCACCACTCGACTTGGCATCGTGATGCACGGCGTCACCGGCCGCATGGGCATGAACCAGCACCTGATCCGCTCGATCGTCGCGATCCGCGCGCAAGGCGGCGTGCGGCTGTCGAACGGCGACCGCGTGATGCCGGATCCGATCCTGATCGGCCGCAACGCCGAACGGATCGAGGCGCTTGCCGAGGCCCACGGCGGGCTGCGCTGGGGGACCGATCTCGACCGTGCGCTCGCCGACCCGAACGACGCCGTGTTCTTCGATGCGGCGACCACGCAGATGCGCCCGGCGCTCGTGCAGCGCGCGATCGCTGCCGGCAAGCACGTCTACTGCGAAAAACCGTCGGCGACCAATCTCGACGAGGCGCTCGGAATCTACGATGCCGCCCGCAAGGCGGGCGTCAAGCACGGGGTCGTGCAGGACAAGCTGTGGCTGCCGGGGCTGCTGAAGCTGAAGATGCTGATCGATTCCGGCTTCTTCGGCCGCATCCTGTCGGTGCGCGGCGAGTTCGGCTATTGGGTGTTCGAGGGCGACCTGCAGCCGGCGCAGCGGCCGTCGTGGAACTACCGCAAGGAAGACGGCGGCGGCATCATTCTCGACATGCTGTGCCACTGGCGCTACGTGATCGACAACCTGTTCGGCGAGATCCGCAGCGTGTCGTGCCTGGGCGCCACGCACATCCCCAAGCGCTGGGACGAGCAGGGCGAGCCGTACGATGCGACCGCCGACGACGCGGCGTATGCGACGTTCGAGCTCGCGAACGGCGTGATCGCGCACTTCAACAGTTCGTGGTGCGTGCGCGTGCGCCGCGACGACCTGCTGACGCTGCAGGTCGACGGCACGCACGGCTCGGCGGTCGCCGGCCTGCGCGAATGCGTGACGCAGTCGCGCGTGAACACGCCCAAGCCGGTGTGGAACCCGGATCTGCCGCAGCCGATCGACTTCTTCGAAGGCTGGTCGGAGGTGCCCGACACGCAGCTCTTCGACAATGCGTTCAAGGCACAGTGGGAGCGGTTCATCCGGCACGTCGCCGAAGGCGAGCCGTTTCCGTGGAATCTACGCGAAGGCGCCAAGGGCGTGCAGCTGGTCGAGGCCGGGTTGCAGTCGTGGCGCGAGCGGCGCTGGGTCGAGCTCGGCCGGCTGCCGGAGTGACGGTGACGGGCGCGAAACCGATCGAACGCTGACGCAGGAGCTACATCGATGAATCGCAGACGACTGATGATTGCGGCCGGCGCCGCTGCCGGCCTGGCGGGCGTGCCCGCGCTCGCGCAGGCGCAGGCGGCGACCGCGTTCCCGAACCGGCCGGTGAAGATCATCGTGCCGTTTCCGCCCGGCGGGCCGGTCGACACGCTGGCGCGCAACATCGCGCAGCGGCTGTCGGGGTCGCTGGGCCAGAACGTCGTGGTCGAGAACCGCGCCGGCGGCAACAGCGTGATCGGCTCGGACGCGGTCGCCAAGAGTCCGGCCGACGGCTACACGCTGCTGATCAATGCCGGCAACCTGGTGATCAACCAGCATCTGCTGAAGACGCCGTACGACCTGGAGCGCGACTTCGCGCCGGTGTCGCTGCTCGCGAAGGGTGCGCTGATCGTCTGCGTGACGCCGAACCTGCCGGTCAAGGACTTCCGCGACCTGCTGCGCCACGCGAAGGAGCATCCGGGCAAGCTGAATTTCGCGATCGGCAGCATCGGCTCGGCCGGCCACATCGCGACCGAGCTGCTGAAGCGGCGCACCGGCACCGACCTGTTCATCGTGCCGTACAAGGGGTCGACGCCTGCGTACGTCGACCTGATGAGCGGGCAGATCCAGGGCTTCGTCGAGCCGGCGCTCGGCGCGATGCCGCACGTGAAGGGCGGCAAGATCCGCGCGCTCGCGGTGACGTCGGCCACCCGCATCGGCGCGTTGCCCGACGTGCCGACGGTGGCCGAATCCGGGTTTCCCGGCTTCGAGTTCTATTCGTGGTACGGGATGTGGGCGCCGGCGGCCACGCCGCGCGACGTGATCGGCCGGCTCAATGCCGAGGTCAACAAGGTGCTCGCCGAGCCCGAGCTCAAGGACCGGATGGCGCAGCAGGGGTTCGACACGCAGCAGGCGACGCCCGCGTCGTTCGGCGAGTTCGTCCGCGACGACTTCAAGTCGATCGGGCAGATCATCCGCGACGCGAACATCAAGGCGGAGTGACGCGAACGCGTTTGCCGTGATCGCACACGCCGATGAACGACGCGATCGGAATCGTCGGGCTCGGGCTGGTCGGCCGCGCACTCGCCGATCGGCTGTCCGGTAGCGGCGCCGCGCTGCGCGGCTGCGACCCGTCGATGGAGGCGGCGAGCGCGGCCGCCGCGGCCGGCATCGCGATCGACCCGGACGTCGCGGCGCTCGCGGCGCGCTCGGACGTGCTGATCGTCTGCGTGCTCGACGATGCGCAGCTCGCGTCGGTGCTCGCTGCGCTGCCGGTGCGCCCGCCGCTGCCGCGGCTGCTCGTCAATGCGGCGACCTGCAGCGCGCAGGCGGCCGACGCGGCGGCAGGTGCGCTGCTCGAGCGCGGGATCGCGTTGATCGAGCTGCCGTTCTCGGGCTCGAGCGAGCAGATCCGCGCGGGAGAGGCGCTCGCGCTGCTCGGTGCGACCGAGCCGGACCGGCAGCGGTTCGCGCCGCTGCTCGAGCGGATCGCGCCGCGCGCGTGCTGGGTCGGTGCGCCCGGCGCCGCGGCGCGCGCCAAGCTCGCGTCGAACCTGGTGCTGGGGCTCAATCGCGCCGCGCTCGCCGAGGGGCTCGCGCTTGCGGCCGCGCTCGGGCTCGACGCCGATCGGTTCCTCGCGCTGCTGCGCGATTCGCCCGCCTACTCGCGCGCAGTCGATACCGCGGGTGCCCGAATGGTCGAGCGCCGATTCGATCCGCCGGTGTCGCGATTGCGTCAGCATCGCAAGGACCTGCGGCTGATCGTCGATGCAGCGGTTCGCGCCGGGCTCGATCTGCCGCTCGCCAGCGCGCATGCAGGCCTGCTCGATCGCGCGATCGACGCCGGGCTCGGCGATCTCGACAATGCGGCGCTGATCGCGGCGCTCGATCCGCAGCGCTTCGCCCCGCGGCGCTGATCCGCACGCTGCGGCCGCTTGCGCCAGAACGAACTTCATCGACGGAGATTCCGACCATGCCATCGCTGCTGCTGCCGACCGCGGACCGCCGCCTGCAGAGCTACACGACGCGCGAGCCGACCCGGCTGCCCGAGCGCGCCGAAGCGCCGTTCAACCGCGTCGCCTATTCGGCCGCGCACGTTGTCGCCGATGCGCGTGCGCCGATCGATCCCTGGCTCGATTGCGCAATCGACTGGGACGCGACGATCGCGTATCGCCAGCGGCTGTGGGCGCTGGGGCTCGGCGTGGCCGAGGCGATGGACACCGCGCAGCGCGGCATGGGGCTGGACTGGCCGACGTCGCTCGAGCTGATCCGCCGCTCGATCGATGCGGCGCGCGATGTTCCCGGCGCGCTGGTCGCGAGCGGCTGCGGAACCGATCATCTGGCGCCGGCGCCGTCGATCACGGTCGCCGACGTGATCGCCGCCTACGAGCAGCAGATGGAAGCGATCGAGAAGCTCGGCGGCCGGCTGATCCTGATGGCCAGCCGCGCGCTGGCTGCCTGCGCGCGCTCGCCCGACGACTATGCGCGCGTGTACGACCGGATCCTGTCGCAGGTGCGCGAGCCGGTGATCATCCACTGGCTGGGCGAGATGTTCGATCCGGCGCTCGCAGGCTACTGGGGGCATGCGGATCACCTGCGCGCGATGGACGTCGCGGTCGACGTGCTGAACCGCAACGCCGCGAAGGTCGACGGCGTGAAGATCTCGCTGCTCGATGCCGGCAAGGAGATCGCGATGCGGCGCCGGCTCGCGAAAGGCATCCGGATGTACACCGGCGACGACTTCAATTTCGCCGAGCTGATCGCCGGCGACGAGCACGGCCACTCCGACGCGCTGCTCGGCATCTTCGATGCGATCGCGCCCGCGGCGTCGGCCGCGCTGTCGGCGCTTGCGCGCGGCGACACCGAACGGTTTCACCGCGTCCTCGGCCCGACGGTGCCGCTGTCGCGCCACATCTTCTGCGCGCCCACCCGCTTCTACAAGACCGGCATCGTGTTCATGGCCTGGGTCAACGGCTTCCAGGATCACTTCGCGATGGTCGGCGGGCAGCAGTCGGCGCGCAGCATCGTGCACTTGGCCGAGCTGTTCAAGCTGGCCGACGCGGCCGGGCTGCTGCGCGATCCGCAGCTCGCATGCGCGCGGTTCGCGACGCTGCTGGCGGTCCACGGCATCGAGCAGCGCGCGTGAACGCAACGACCGCGACGACGTCGACGGCCGCGCCGCAGGCCGGTGCCGCGGGACCGTCCGCCGAGGCCGACCGGATCGCGCCCGGCCCGCCGCCGGATCCGGCGCTGCTGTCGCTGAACACCGCGACCGTGCGCGTGCGCTGGAACCTGCGTCAGATCATCGACGGCTGCGCGCGTCACGGCATCCGCGGCATCTCGCCGTGGCGCGACCAGCTCGCCGAGCTCGGCGTGGCAGAGGCCGCGCGGATGATCCGCAGCCACGGCATGACGGTCAGCGGCGTGTGCCGCGGCGGCATGTTCCCCGCCGCTGATGCGGCGGGGCGCCAGGCGGCAATCGACGACAACCGCCGCGCGATCGATGACGCGGCCACGCTCGGCGCGGTGTGCCTGGTGCTGGTCGTCGGCGGCCTGCCGCCGGGCTCGCGCGATCTCGCCGGCGCGCGGCAGATGGTCACCGACGGCATCGCGGCCGTGCTCGAGCATGCGCGAGCGGCACGCGTGCCGCTCGCGATCGAGCCGCTGCACCCGATGTACGCGGCCGACCGCGCGTGCATCAATACCGTCGATCACGCGCTCGACGTCTGCGATGCGGTCGATCCGCAGCGGCGCGGCGGCATCGGCGTCGCGGTCGACGTCTATCATGTCTGGTGGGATCCGAACCTGAGGCGCGCAATCGAGCGCTGCGGCGTCGACCGGCTGCTCGCGTTCCACATCTGCGACTGGCTCGTGCCCACGACCGACCTGCTGCTCGATCGCGGGATGATGGGCGACGGCGTGATCGACATTCCGCTGCTGCGCTCTTGGGTCGAGGCCGCGGGGTTTCGCGGCATGCACGAATGCGAGATCTTTTCGGCGAACCACTGGTGGAAGCGCGACCCGGACGAGGTGCTGCAGATCGTGAAGCAACGGCACCGGCAGTACGGCTGAACGCGAGGACGGCCGCCGGTGAGCGCCGCCGATCCGGTCTGCATCATCGGCGCCGGCTCGTCCGGCGTCGCGGCGGCAAAGGCGCTGCTGCAACGTCAGGTCCCGATCGAAGGCTTCGAGATCGGTTCCGACATCGGCGGCATGTGGCGGTATCAGAACGACAACGGATTGTCCGCCGCGTACCGCAGCCTTCACATCGACACCAGCCGGCGCAATCTCGGCTATCCCGACCATCCGCTGCCCGATTCGTGCCCGGACTTCCCGTCGCACGCCGAGGTGCTGCAGTGGCTCGACAGTTATGCGCAACGCTTCGACGTCAAGCGTCACTTCCGCTTTCGCTGCCGCGTCGAGCGCATCGCGCCCGAAGCCGACGGCGGCTGGCGCGTGACGCTGGACGACGGCGAGTCGCGCCGCTACCGTGCGGTGATCGCGGCGAACGGGCATCTTTGGGACCCGCGCTGGGCGAGCTTCGACGGCGCGTTCGACGGCACGCAGATTCACTCCCGCAGCTACCGTACCGCCGATCCGTTTGCCGACAAGAACGTGCTCGTCGTGGGAATCGGCAATTCGGCAGTGGACATCGCAGTCGACGTCTGCAGGAGCGCGAATCGCACGTTCCTGTCGACCCGCCGCAGCGCCTGGGTGATGCCGAAGTACGTGATGGGAATCCCGGTCGATCGCTGGTCCGCATTCTTCGGGCGCACGCTGCGGCTGCCCACCCCGGTGGCGAGGACGCTGGTGCGCTGGCTCGCCTATCCGGTCGTCGGCGATCAGCAGCGCTTCGGCATCCCGCGACCGGCGCATCCGATCTGGCGCGAGCATGCGACGCTGAGCCAGGAGCTGCTGCCGTATTGCGGCCACGGATGGATCCGCGTGAAGCCGAACGTGCGGATGCTGCGCGGCGGCAGGGTCGAGTTCGACGACGGCAGCGTCGAGCGGATCGACGTGATCATCCATGCGACCGGCTACCGCACGACGTTCCCGTTCCTCGACCCGGCGCTGTTCGCAGTGACCGAGGAGGTGCCGGCGCTGTACCGGCGGATGATGCCGCCGCACCTTCCTGGGCTGTTTTTCGTCGGACTGCTGCAGCCGGTCGGGCCGACGATCCCGCTGGCGGAGGTGCAGTCGCGCTGGCTCGCCGCGCTGCTGTCCGGCGCGATGCGCCTGCCGGAACCGGCGACGATGCGCCGCGAGATCGAGCGCCATGCGAACGCGGTGCGCCGTCGCTACGTCGGCTCGGCGCGTTATGCGCTGGAGGTCGACGGGCGCACGTATGCGCAGCAACTGCGGCGCGACATGCACCGCGAACAGGGCGGCGCTTGAGCTATCGCAGCGATTGGATCATTCGATTGGATCTATCGCGCGCGCCGGCGCAGACTCGTTCCATCCCTCCGCGATGAAAGGAACGAACGATGGAACCGAAAATTGGCCTGAGCAGCGAGCAACGCCAGCAGGTGATCAATGCGCTCGAGCGCGTGCTCGCCGACGTGATCGTGCTGTATTTCGGCGCCCGCGGCGCGCATTGGAACGTGGTCGGACCGAATTTCGGTCCGCTGCACGAGTTCTTCGGCGAGCAGTACGAGCAACTCGACGAGGAGATGGACGAGGTCGCCGAGCGGATTCGCGCGCTCGGCGGCCGGGCGCCGGCGACGATCGAAGGCTACGCCCGCGCCAAGCGGATCGACGAAGGGGCCGGCGAAGCGAAGTCGGCGGCCGACATGATCGGCGGCCTGCTCGGCGGGCACGAGGCGCTGATCCGGCAGTTGCGCGACGACATCGAGGTCGCCGAGCGCAACCGCGACGACGGCACGGCCGATTTCCTGACGGGGCTGCTGGAAGACCACGAGAAGATGGCCTGGATGCTGCGCGCGCACCTGCAGTAGCGCGCAGCGCGCGTCGTCGCGGCCCCGGCTGTTACGGTCGGCCGGCCGGTGCCGATCGGCGCCAGCGGGTGCTTGCGGCCGGATTCACTTCACCCCCGCGCGCTCGGCCGCCAGACGTCGCGCCGCGTTCGCCACTGCGCGTGCGAACGCATTCGCGAGCGGCGTGGGTCGCGTGTCGGCGCGCATGCACAAGCCGAAATCCGCCGCAGCGAGCGGCCCGGTGAGCGGGATCTCGATCAGGTGGCCATGGTTCAGCGGGCCGCGGAGCATCGTCGCCGGCACCCCCATCACGGCGTCGCTGCGCGCCATCAGCTCGAACGCGAACACGAAAGACTCGCACAGCACGTAGCGGCGCGGAAATCGAAGACCCTGCTCGGCGAACACGCGCTCGAACCGGCGCCGGTGCCGGGTGCATTGAATGCGAGCCACGTCGCGTCGCACAGCTCGGCGAGCGTTCGCGCGTTGCGCAGCGGATGGTCGCGCCGCGCGGCGATGGTCATTCGGTCGCGATACAGCAACCGAAATTTCAGGCCGGGCGCCATCGTCGTCGCCATCTTCAGCAGGAACGCCACGTCGAGCGTCTCGTCGCGAACCATCGGCACCAGCACCGACGGCGGCCCTTCGACGAGCCGCAACCGCACCCGCGGATGCGCGTCGATGAACTGCGCGACCGCCGCGGGCGCGATCGACGCCGCGATCGGCGACAACCCCACGCTGACGTGGCCCGCGCCGGGCGATGCAATCGCTGCAACCTCTTCCTCTGCCTTGCGCAGCTCGGCGCCGATCGCCCGGGCGCGCGCCAGCAGCGCGTTGCCCGCTGCGGTACATCCCACGCCGCGAGGGCTGCGCCGCAGCAGTTGCACACCGAGCTCGTCCTCGAGCAAGCGAAGGCTCTTCGTGATCGCGGGATGCGACACGCGTTGCGCACGTGCTGCACCGCGAATGCTGCCGGCGTCGACGATCGCGACAAAGTGGGCGAGCTGGGTCAGGCGCATGGCAGCAGGCGGGCGGTCACCTTTAGTTACCGCGGTGTTCGACGATCAATCTTAGCGCCGCGCGTCAGCTGTGGTCTACTGACTCAGTCGAAGCCGCGGAGTCGGCGATGCGCTCGGGATCGTGGGTACCGGTGGTTCGTTTCGGCGAGTTCGCGCTGGACGCGCGCCGCCGTTCGCTGTCGATGTGGTGCGACGGCTCGGAACTGAGGCTGCGTCCGAAGTCGTTCGACCTGCTGTGCCATCTGATCGAGCATCGCGGTCGAGTGGTGTCGAAGGACGAGCTGGTTGCAGCGCTCTGGCCAGGCGTGATCGTCACCGACGACTCGGTGTTCCAATGCGTGCGCGATGTCCGGGCCGTGCTGCGCGACGAGGCGCGTCAGATCGTCAGGACGATCTCGCGGCGGGGCTATCTGTTCGCGGCCGACGTCATCGCCGTCGACGACGTTGGGGACGGCGCTTGCTCGCAGCCGGACGCAGGGCTGCGAATCGCCGTGCTGCCGTTCGAGCCGGCGGCTGCCGACGGCGATGGCACCGCGGCGCGCGTGATCGCAGTGCTCGTGCAGCTGATCGATGCCCGTTCCGGCGCTATCCGCCGAGCCTCGGAGCACCTCGCCGGCAGCAGCACAACCGGCCGTGATGCCTTGAAAGCGGTCTGAAAATTCGCCGACAATGGCCCCTCTGATGCGGAGGCGCGCGTGCGCGGCATCCGATGGGCGGACTCACCCGTTGCGCGACGGCGGCCGTGATCGCTGCGCTCGCCGGCAGCGGGACGGTCGCGGCGACGCCGTATCCGTCCCAGCCGATCCGGCTCATCGTCCCGCTGGCGGCCGGGGGACCGGCCGATCACGTCGCGCGAACGATTGCGCCGGCGCTGGCCAAGGCGCTCGAGCAACCGGTCGTGGTCGAGAATCGTGCCGGTGCCGACGGCGTCCTCGGCGCACAGGCAGCGCTGGCCGCGGCGCCGGACGGCCACACGCTGCTGCTCGCTGGCGGCGGGCTGGTCGCCGCGCCGCTGCTCAGAAAACCGGCGCCGTTCGCGATGACGGACTTCGTGCCGGTCTCGAAGATCTCGTCGGCAGTGTGGGCGCTGTTCGTCGCCGCCGACGTGCCGGCGCGCTCGGTATCGGAGCTGATCGCATTGGCTCGAGCGAAGCCGGGCGGCATCGCTTATGCATCGAGCACGACGGTCGACTTCCTGGCAGCGTCACGATTCATGAATGCGACCGCCACGCGGCTGGTCAAGGTCCCCTACAAGGGCGTGGCGCAGGCGCTTCCCGATCTGGCCGCAGGGCGAGTGCAGGTCAACTTCTCGCCGCTGTCGACGGCGGTGCTCGCGCAGGTGTCGTCGGGCCGATTGCGGCCATTGGCCGTGCTTGCTCCGCGCAGAAGCGCGTTGCTGCCCGAGGTTCCGACGATGATCGAATCGGGCATTCCGGATTTGGCCGTACCCGGCTGGTTGGCGCTATTTGCGCCACCGCGCACGGCGGCGCATATCGTCGCGCGCCTGCATCGGGAACTGGGTGCGGTGCTGCAGGACCCGATGGTGCGAGCGCAGCTCGAGCGGCAATCGATGGAGCCGGACGGCTCGGGCCCTGCCGCGCTCGCCGCAACGCTCGCGCACGACGCGGTGCTCTGGCAGCAGTTCATCCGCGAGCACTTGATCGCCGCAGACTAGCAGCCGCCGCAGCGAGTGCGGGCGCCCCTACAACTGATCCGCCGGCACCCGGACCACCAGTCCGTCGAGCGCGGGATCTGCGATCAACTGGCATCCGAGGCGGCTGCCGGGCTCGCGTTCGGCGGCGGTGAACTCGAGCATCTGCTGTTCTCGTGCATCGGGCTGCGGCAGCCGGTCGATCTGCGTCTCGTCGACGTACACGTGGCAGGTCGCGCAGCAACATGCGCCGCCGCATTCGCCGAGGATTCCGGCGACCCCGCCGTCGACGGCCGCACGCATCAGACTCGTCCCCGCGACGATCCGCAGCGTCGTCGCCGTGCCGTCCGGTCCGACGAACGTGACCCGCGCCATCGCCGGACGATCGGCCGGCGGTGGCGGTATGCCGCCGCTCACCCGTCTGCGCGTCCGGTGGCGGCGTCGCTCGGCCGCTCCGAGGTCTCGGTTTCACCGGCGCCTTGCGGGCCGCCGACCAGGCGGTTCCATGCCGCCACCGCGCCACCGTTCGGAAATATCTTCGTCTCGACCCGCACCGAGTCCTCGAGCGCTTCGTGCTGGTGCACGACGCCCATCGGGTGATAATAAGAGTCGCCCTCCTCGACGATGAACTCCTGCTTGCCGATGCGCATCCGCACCCGGCCTTTCTTCTGGTAGACGACGGAGTGATGGTCCGGGTGAAGGTGCGCGGTGTCGATCGCGCCCTTCGGGCGGAACGCCTCGAACATCACCAGCGTGTCGGTCGCCATCAGCACCTTGACCGTATCCACGCCGTCTTGCGCCGTCGCATAGTTCGGCTGGATCAGCGCGCCTTCGCGCGTCGATCCCGGCACGTGCAGCCGACCCACGTCGTCCGGATGCATGAAGCACACCGGCCCTTCGGTCAGCGGAAGCGCGCGGTCGCGCGCCGCGTTGCGTTTCGTACTGCCTTTTTCCAATCTTCGGTCTCCAGTTCAACCACGGTGCCCAAT
>DATLGW010000264.1:0-2729 GCA_035540315.1 Burkholderiaceae bacterium
GACCGCCGACTTCAGGACGTGCACTGCGCGAACGCCGATCAGGTCCCTGACGCGGGCGGCGTACTGCGCCATGTGCGGCGCCTTCGAGTGCGCCATCAGCGCGTCGCGGCTCGCCCATTTCTCGATCACCGCGAACGTGTCGGCGCCGAGCTCGGTCGCGATGCTGCCCATTCCTTCGGCATCGACGACCGGCGTGTACTCGAGGCAACCTTCCTCGGCACGCACCGCAGGCAGGTTCTGGCGGACTGCCTGCAGGACGGCGTCGCGCTGGCCTGGCTTGGCCGTGATGATCGCCACCACGTGAATCATTTCGTTCTCCCCCGATGGAATTCGCCGACGGCAACAACGTCGTGGCGATCCTACTACGGGAGCGGCCGCGCGCCCATCACAGGTGTCGCATGAACAAGATGAGCATGCCGGTCAGCGTCAGGACCAGCGCGATGCGCGTCAGCAGATCGGAAGCGGCGGATTTCGTCATCAGGGACCTTGTCGTTTCGCTGAGGCCCCCACTGTGGCGGTGCGCAGGCTCAGCAGATGAGCCCGTCGCTGCCGGCGACGATCTGCGAGAGTCGCGCCAGCACCTGGCCGACCTCGCCGCCGGTCAACGGCACCAGCTCGAGCACGAGCTTCGACTCGTGCAGCGCGTGCGTCATCACGCGGATCGACGGCGTTCCGGCCGCGAGCGCCGCGGCGACCGCCGCCGCGTCGCGCCCGGCGCGCTGCGGATCGATCTGGAGCTCCGCACGCGGAAACGGCATGCCCGCAGGATCCGGCGTGATGCTGGCGACGACCCCGGGCAGCGCATTGGCGCGGGCGACGAAGCGGGCGACCTTGTCGTGCTGCGCATGCCGCCACGCAGCCAGGTCGAGCCGCTGACGTTCGTCGAGCGCCGCGAGCACGCCGACCAGCGCTTCCTTGGTCGCTTTCATCGAACGGCCGATTCCCTTTTCCTGCGCGCGCACCGCGTCGACCAGCGACTGCCGCCCGATCGCCAGCCCTGCGGTCGGCGCGGCCAGATATTTCTGCGCGCTCACCAGCACCAGGTCGGCGCCGGTCGCCAGCAGCTCGCCGATCCGCAGGTCCTGTGCCGCCCCGTCGATGATCGCCGGAACGCCGTGCCGGTGCGCGGCAGCGACCGCATCGGTCAGCTCGGGCGAACGGCCGCGCACGAGCCGCGACGACACCAGCAGCAGGCACGCAGTCGCCTGCTGCGCAAGCTCGGCAGACAGCGCGTCGAGCTCGCAGATCGGCTCCGGGCCGTCGCCGCCGACCGGCACCGGCGTTGCGCCTGCAAGCCGCACGTCCTGAACGATCGGATGGCCATAATCGACCGCGTGACCCGCCGGCATCACCACGCGGCGTGGCAGGCCGCTCGCGTCGGGCAGCCGCGCGATCGCATCCGGATCGGCGCCGGTCATGGTCGCGGCGACCGACAACGTGATCGCAGCGGCGGCGCAATGGGTGACTGCAGCCGATTCAGCGCCGGTCGCGCGCGCGATCGCGTCCGACGCCGCCCGTTGCAGCTCGTCGATCACGAAGAATTCGCTCAGCGCCTCGGCTGCCGCCGACGCGACGGGCGCCGCAGACCGCGACACGCCCAGCGGCGTGTAGCTGCCCGCGGCGTTGATCACCCGGGTGAGTCGATAACGTTCGTGCAGCGACATCGGCAGGCCTCCAAAACCGCGCAGCGCGGATCGCGGTCGTGGCCGGCGCGCGGATGCTGACGATTCTGCCCTATGCTCGCAGGCTGCGCAGGAACGACCGATGATCGAATCCCATGCTCGATCGGATGCAGCGACGCCGGCCCCGTTGCGTGACCCGCAGCGGGCCGCTGCATCGCTGCAGCGGTCGATCGACCGCCTCGCCGCGCGGCGCGGCATCCCGCACCTGGTGGTTGCGGTCGAACGCGGCGACGGCTCGTTTCGATGGCGCGGCGCGGCCGGCGTGGCCGACGGGGCGGGTACGCCGATGCGGTCGGACACGCCGTTTTTCATCGCCAGCATCACGAAGCTGCTGATTGCCGCAGCGGCGATGAAGCTCGCCGAGCAGCAGCGGCTCGACATCGATCGCTCGATCGCCGCGTACCTGCCGCGTGCGACGGTGCAGGGCCTGCACCGGATCGGCGGCATCGACCGCAGCGAGTCGATCACGCTACGCCACCTGATGTCGCACACGTCGGGGCTTCCCGACTGGCTCGAGGACAGCCCGGCGGACGGGCGCAGCGTCGTCGACGAACTGCTGCGCGACGGCGATCGCTACTGGACGCGCGAGCAGATGCTGCAACGGGTGCGACAGCAGCTGCACGCGCATTTTCCGCCGCAGCCGCTGCAGGCAGCGCGCGCCCGCGCCCGCTACTCGAACACGAACTACCAGCTGCTGATCGCATCGATCGAGGCGGCGACCGGGCTGCCGATTCACGACGTGTTGCACGAGCAGCTGTTCGCGCCGCTGCGGATGCACGACACTTGGCATCCGGCGCACCCGCCGGCGCGCATCGATCGTCCGGTGATCGCGCCGGCAGCGCTGTGGGCGGGCGATCGCGTGCTGCACGCGCCGCTGATGCTGCAGTCGCTGGAGGATTACTACAGCACGACGACAGACCTGCTGCGATTGCTGCGAGCGCTGACCTGCGGTGCGCTGTTCGCGAATCCGCGCACGTGGCCGGCGATGTGCGCGCGCTGGATCCGGTTCTCGCTGCCGCGCGATCGGGCGGCGCTGCGTTCGCCGTC
>DATLGW010000265.1:0-6228 GCA_035540315.1 Burkholderiaceae bacterium
GTCGACCAGCGCATGCTGCGGCCACGTCTGATCCAGGTGCAGCGAATGCTTGCTGCCGGTCGCGCGGTCCCAGATCGTCGCCCACGGCGTGACCTCGCTGCCGGTGCCGGCGGTCGTGGGAATCGCGATCAGCGGCTTGACCGCATTCGGCACGAACGGCCGCCCCGCTGCCAGCGACGCGACCACCTCGTCGAACGCGCCGCTCGCGCTGCCGACGATCAGCGCCTTCGCGGTATCGATCGCGCTGCCGCCGCCGATCGCGACCACTGCGCCGCAGTGCCCGTGATCGCGCCAGAAGCGCCGGTACATCGCGCCGAGCCGCGCGACGTCGGGATTGGGCTCGACCTCGTCCTCGACCGCGAGCAGCGCCGGTCCGAGCAGGCGCTCGAGCCGCTGCACGAGCCCGAGCGCGCGCGCCTCCGGGAACGTGACGACCACGACGCTGCGGTCGCGCAGCAGCGCCGGAAGCGCGCCCAGCGCGCCGGCGCCGAAGTGGATCGCCACCGGATTGTGGTAGCGCTGGGAAGCGCCGGCGATCGGGCCGCGGCGCAGCACGGCAGCAGGCATCGTCACTTATCGCGCCCCTTCCTGGATCCACGCGCGCAGCTTGCTGGAGATGTAGTCGGCGGTCATCACCATCACGATGATCACCAGGATGCAGGTTGCCGTGTCGTGGTACTGGAACAGCTTCATGCTGCCGACCAGCTCGAACCCGATGCCGCCGGCGCCGACCATTCCGAGCACGGTCGCCTGTCGCAGGTTGGTCTCGAAACGGTACAGGCTGACCGCGATCCACGCGGTGATCACCTGCGGAATCACGCCGAACACGATCGTCTGGATCGGCCCGGCGCCGGTTGCGCGCAGCGCCTCGATCGGCCCCTGATCGATCTCCTCGATCGACTCGGCGAAGAACTTGCCGAGCATGCCTGCGCCGTGGATCGCCAGCGCGATCACTCCGGCGAACGGCCCCAGCCCGACCGCCGCGACGAAGATCAGCGCCAGGATGATCTCGTTGATGCCGCGGGTGACGTTCAGCACCTGACGCATCAGGTGGAACACCGCCAGGCTCGGCGAGATGTTGCGCGCGGCGAAAAAGCACAGCGGCACCGCCAGCAGGATCGCGAAGATCGTGCCCCAGATCGCGATCTGGATCGTCTCGATCGCAGGCCGCACCAGCTTCTCGAGGAAGCCCCAGTTCGGCGGGAACATCCGCGACAGGAAATCGATGATCCACGGCACGCCGTTCGCGAGCTCGGCAAGCGACAGCTGCGTGCCGGCGGCCGACCACCACAGCACCGCGACCGCGACCGGAATCGTGATCGCATGCTTCCACCAGCCGAGCGCGCCCGACGGGCGCGCCAGCAGCAGCGCGTAGGGACCGAGGTTCATCGCGTCTCCCGGGAAAAAGGACGGGTCAGTGCGGCTTGCCCGCTTCGCGCAGGCCGACGACCCGCTGCGGGGCCGGCGGCCGGCGCCACGGGTCGTCCGCCGGCCACGGGCTCGCGGCGGGCGCGGCTTCGCCGGCGCGGCGCGGCGACTGCGGGGTTTCGCCGTCGTCGAGGCTCGGATAGATCCGGTGCAGCACCTCGTCGGTCAGCTCGCCGGGCCTGCCGTCGAACACGATCCGTCCGGCCGATACGCCGACCACGCGCTCGGCGAACTCGCGCGCGTACTCGACCTGGTGCAGGTTGCACACGACCGTGATGCCGAGCTCGCGGCTCGCCTGCTTCAGGTACGACATCACGGTCCGCGACGTCTTGGGATCGAGGCTGGCAACCGGCTCGTCGGCGAGGATGATCTTCGGCTGCTGCGCCAGCGCGCGCGCAATGCCGACCCGCTGCTTCTGGCCGCCGGACAGGCGATCGGTGCGCACGTCGGCCTTGGCCTCGAGCTCGACGCGGCGCAGGCACTCGCGCGCGAGCTCGACGTCGCGCCGCGGAAAGATCTGCAGCCACGACAGCACCGACGGCGCCGATCCGAGCCGGCCGGTCAGCACGTTCTTCAGCACCGACAGCCGCGGCACGACGTTGTAGTGCTGGAAGATCATCGCGACCTTGCAGCGCAACGCGCGCAGCGCCGCGCGATCGTCGCAGGTGAGCTCGCCGTCGACCCGGATCTCGCCGGCGGTGGGCGGCGTCAACCGGTTGATGCAGCGAAGCAGCGTCGACTTGCCCGCGCCGGACGGTCCGAGCACCACCAGGAACTCGCCCGGCGGCACGGTCAGGTCGATGCGGTGCAGCGCCTCGAGCTCGCCGTAGCGCTTGACCAGGCCGCGGATCTCGATCACCGCGGCGCTCCGTGCGCCGCGGCAACGCGCTGCCGATGCGCCGCCATCACTTCATCTTCTTCAGGTCGAGGTTCAGCGCCTTCGCCGTCTCGCGGATCACGTTGTACGCGGCGTCGGTGGTCGGATGGAAGCCGTTGAGCAGTCCCTGGTCCGACCACGGGATGTCCTTGACCTCCATGAATGCCGCCTGGATCTTCTTCTTCAGGTCCGCCGGCAGGTCCTTGCGCCAGACGGTCGGCGACTCGGGGATCGGGTCGGACTTCCATACGACCACCAGGTCCTCGCGCTTGGCCACGCCTTTCGCGATCGCTGCATCGAGGATCCGGTCGGCGATCGCCGCCGCGTCGATCTTCCGGTTCTGGACCGAGATCGCGCTGGAATCGTGCGATCCGGAGAAGATCACGCGGCCGAAGTCCTTGTCGGGATTGAACCCGGCCTTGATCAGCCCGGCCTTCGGGAACAGATGGCCGGACGTCGAGCTCGGATCGACGAACGCGAACGTCTTGCCCTTGAGGTCGGCGACGTTGCGGATCCCGCTGTCCTTGTGCGCAATGATGTAGCTGTGATAGAACGTGCGCCCGGCCTTCTTGGTCTCGGCGACCGCGAACGCCTCGATGTCGGCGACGGTCGTGCCGAGCACGTACGAGAACGGCCCGAGATACGCGACGTCCAGCCGCCTGGAGCGCAGCGCCTCGATCACGCCGTTGTAGTCCGACGCGACGAACGGCTTGACCGGCATCCCCAGCGCCGCGGCGAGCTTGTCCATCATCGCCTGGCTCTGCGAGATCATCGCGCGCGAATCCTCCGACGGAATCAGCCCGACCGTCAGCGCCTGCTGCGCGCCGGCGATCCGGGGCAACCCCGCGGCGGCGAGCAGCGACGTGGCCGCCAGCGCACCCGAGACTCTCCTGCGGTTCGAATCCATCGATTCCTCCTCGTGTGGTGATCGCCCGCAGTGGGGCTGCGGGTCGTGCTGATGTTCGGCCGCGAGTGTGACAGCGGTGTTGCTATTGAGCCAATTCTTTTTTTCCGGCCGATGAATAGCTTGAGTCAATAGATGACGGCCCGACAAGCACGTTTGTTGCGTCCGGCAAGCGGGTTTCGGAAGCGGTCGCGAGCGGGCGCGAACCCGCGCCGACTATGCGCCGGCCAGGTCGATCAGCACGATGCCTTCCTCGACTCGAACCGGGTAGGTGCGCAGATCCACGTGGACTGGCGCCCCCTTGGCGCGCCCGGTCGGAATATGGAAGCGGCCCTGATGCAGCGGGCATTCGATCACGTCATCGATCACGAACCCGTCGGACAGGCACGCGTGCTGGTGCGTGCACACGTTGGCGGTCGCATAGAACCTGCCGCCGAGGTTGTACACGGCGATCGGCCGGCCTTGCAGCGTGACCCCGACCACGTCGTCCTCCGGCACGTCGCCGACTGCGATCGCCCGTATCCAGTTGCCGTCAGCCATTGCCCTGCGCTCTCGCCTGCGGCGCGGCCGGCCGAATCAGGCGGCGAAATCGGTGTTCCAGCGTGCGCGACAGGATCTCGCGGTGAACCGCCAGATAGCCGGAGCCGACAGGGTGCAGGTGCTGCGATGCTTCGCGGTGCAACTGCGGCAGCGCATGGAACGGCACGGCGGGGCACAGGTGGTGCTCGGCGTGATACGACATGTTCCAGAACAAGCCGCGCAGCAGCAGCGACGGTCGCGTGGTGCGGGTGTTGCGCCGCAGATCCGCGGTGTAGTCGCAGCCGACGTGCTCGGCCACCCGCATCCAGCGCATCACCGGCTCGCCGATCAGCCGAGGGACGATCCAGTACAGCAGCGGCGCCCAGCTGCCGAGCGCGACTGCGCCGACCGCGATGCCGCCGTACAGCATCAGCATCACCCGCGCCTCCCGGTACACGCGCGGCCACTCGTCGCGAGGGACGTACCAGCTGTCGCGGTCGCTGATCCTGCCGAGCGCGTGCGACACGAACCAGGCGGCGTTTCGCCGCCACAGCGGGATCGACGACACGTAGTACAGGTAATCGCCCCAGGACGCCGGCCCCGGCAGCACGATGTCCGGATCCTTGCCGCGGATCTGCGTGTACGTGTGGTGCGCGGCATGGAAGTAGCGGAAGAAGACCGGCGGGCTGATGTAGATGAACGAGATCGCGCGGAACGCGAGCTCGTTGAACCAGCGCGAACGGAACGCGGTGCCGTGGCTGAGCTCGTGCATCGGCGCGAACAGGAAGGCCATCGCCACGCCGTGCGCGGCCATCGCGAACGGCAGCCATCCGGTGCCGATCGCCGCGTGGATGCCGATGCCGGTCAACCCGAGCAGCGCGAGATGGCCGCACAGATACAGCGAGCCGATCCAGTTGTTGCGCCTGACCAGCTGCTTCAACCGCTGGCGCGGCACCACCAGCTCGGACCCGTACGCGACCTCACTGCCCATCGTGCTGTTTCCTTCGGTGCGACCAGCGTGCCATTCTCGTCATCGGCGATGCATACTTCAAATTCTTATTTACCTGCTGTCCTATCGATACCGTCTATGAAACTGGTGCAGATGCGCTCGTTCCACGCGGTCGCGCAGACCGGCAGCTTCATGGCTGCGTCGCGGCTGCTGCACGTCAGTCAGCCGACGATCACCGCGCAGGTGAAGGATCTCGAGGAAGCGTACGGCGTGGAGTTGTTCCGCCGGCACGGGCGCGGCGTTCAGCTGACCGAGGACGGCAGGGCGCTGTTCGAGATGACGCAGAAGACGATGGCTGCGTTCCAGGAATCGATCGAATTCCTGAAGGAGACGACCGGGCTGCGCGCAGGCCACCTGCGGATTGCCGCGGTGGGCTCGCAGCAGGTCGCCCGCGTGCTGGCGGAATTCCACCGGCGCTACCCGTCGATCCGGATCACGGTGCAGTTCGCCAACTCGCGCCGGGTCGAGGAGACGATCCTCGAACACGACGCCGACGTGGGCTTCGTCGGCGAACTGCGCAACCTGTCGCGTTTCCATCGGCTGCGCTTCAGCCGGCCGGAGATCGTGATCGTCGTGGCGCGCACGCATCCATGGCGCAACCGCAAGTCGATCCGGATCGAGGAACTCGCGGGTCAACCGCTGGTGATGCGCGAGCAGGGTTCGGAGACTCGTCGCGTGCTCGAAGCCGCGGCCCGCAAGGCCGGCGTGCCGCTGTCGCCGCGAGTCGAGATCGCAAGCCGCGACGGGGTGCTGGCAGCGGTGGCGGGCGCGATCGGCGTGGGTTGCGTGTCCGAGGAGGAGATCGGCCCGTATCCGGTGCACGCGGTGCGAATCGCGAACGCGGACATGCACACCACGGTCGACATCGCATGCCTGGAGGAGCGCAAGACGGCGCGACTGCACCGGGCATTTCTCGAGGTCGCAGAGAGCTGCCGCAAGCGCTCCTAGTCGAAAGTCACGACGCTGCGGATCGATGCGCCGCTCGCCATCAGCTCGAACGCGGTGTTGATCCGTTCCAGCGGCATCACGTGCGTGATCAGCTCGTCGACCCGCAGCTTGCCGTCCATGTACCAGTCGACCAGCCGCGGCAGCTGCGTGCGGCCCTTGACGCCGCCGAAATACGAGCCCTTGATCGTGCGCCCGTAACGGACCATCACCGGTCGGAACGACATCTCTTCGGTGCCGTGCTCAAGACCCAGGATCACGCAGGTACCCCATCCGGCGCGGCACGACTCGAATGCCTGGCGCATCACGCGCACGCTGCCGACCGATTCGAACACGACGTCGCCGCCACCGCGAGTCAGCGCAAGCAGCTGCGGCACCAATTCGGCGCCGGCCTCGGCGGCATCGATGAAGTGCGTGGCGCCCAGCCGCTGCGCGATGTCGCGGCGCGCCGGGTTCACGTCCACGCCGACGATCATGTCGGCGCCCGCGATCCGCGCGCCCTGCACGACGTTCAGGCCGATGCCGCCGAGGCCGGCGCCGAATTGG
>DATLGW010000266.1:0-3719 GCA_035540315.1 Burkholderiaceae bacterium
CGCTGTCGGGGCGAACGATTCCCGCGGCGCTGCCGCAGGCAGCGCGCGCGGTGCTCGCGCCGCTTGCGTGCGACCTGATCGACGACGAGGATGTCAGCGACGCCTGGCGAACGACGCTGGCCGATCATCGCAACGACGCTACGACGAGGCAGGAAATCCATGAGCTGGTTCGACACCATCAGCGCGCTGGAGACGCTCGAAGACGCGCCGCTTGACGCGGCCTTCGTCGGCGAGCTCGAGCGCGCGGCGCCTGCGGCGATCGCGCGCGAGCTGCGCTTCTCGACACCGACGTTCAAGTCGTACTCGAGCTGCGAGGTCTCCGGCTGCGGCAAGAACAGCTTTCCGGCGTTCTCGGTCACTGCCGGCGGCTGCGCGCTGATGTGCGATCACTGCCAGGCGAAGATCCTCGAGCCGATGATCCCGGCCACCAGTCCGGAGATGCTCGAACAGAAGGTTCGCGACCTGATCGCGCGGCAGGACCTGCAGGGGTTCCTGCTGTCGGGCGGATCGACGCGGCGCAACGAGATCCGCTACGAGCGGTTCTACCCGGTGATCGAGCGGCTCAAGCGCGACCACCCTCACCTGCGGATCGCGATTCATTCGGCGCTGCTCGATGCGGCGCGCGCGAAGTCCATGGCAGCCGCCGGCGTCGACACGGTGATGATGGACGTGATCGGAGCCGAGCAGACGATCCGCGACGTCTATCACCTCGATCGTCCGGTTGCCGATTTCGAGGCGACGCTGGCGGCGCTGTGCGACACGACGATGCAGGTGGTGCCGCACATCGTGATCGGGCTGCATTACGGCCGCATCCTCGGCGAATCGAATGCGCTCGACATCGTCGCGCGTCACCCGGTGCACTCGCTGGTGCTGGTCGTGATCATGCCGTTCTATGCGCGGGCAGGCACGTTCGCAACGCCCGATCCCGCAGAGGTCGGCCGGGTGTTCGTCGATGCGCGCCGCCGGATCTCGGACCGGCCGGTGCTGCTCGGGTGCGCCCGCCCGCCCGGCCGACACCGGCGCGTGACCGACGCCTATGCAGTGCTCGCGGGGCTGGACGGCATCGCGTTTCCGGCCGACGGCACGCTCGCCGTCGCCAACGCGATCGGCCGGCCGGTGTTTCAGGAGCACGCCTGCTGCTCGATTCGCACCGGCCGCACGATCGCGCTGCAACCGCGCGCGGCGCTCGCGTGACGACGAGAGCCGCCGACGTCGTCGTGCTCGGGCTGGGGCCGGCCGGCGCGTCGGCCGCGGCTGCGGCCGCCGCGCGCGGCTGCCGCGTGATCGCCGTCGATCGCAAGCGCGAGCCGGGGCGGCCGGTGCAGTGCGCCGAATTCGTGCCGATGCTGGTGGGCCTGGATGCGACCGCGGTGGCCGGCGCCGTGCGCCAGCCGATCGGCGCGATGGCGACGTTCGTCGAGCACGATGCGCCCGATCTGCAGCCGAATTTCCCCGGCCACATGCTCGATCGCGCTGCGTTCGACGCTGCGCTGGTCGAGCGGGCCGCGGCAGCCGGCGCGTCGATCCGGTTCGGCGCACGGGTGCGCCGGCTCAACCCCGACGGCGCGGTCGAGCTCGCCGACGGCAGCATGCTGCGCGCGGCGGTCGTGATCGGCGCCGACGGTCCGCGCTCGCTGGCCGGCGCCGCAATCGGCCGCATCAACGCCGAGCTGGTGGAGACGCGGCAGGTGACGGTGCCGCTCGAGCGGCCTGCGCAAGCAACCGACATCTTCCTGTCGGCGGCGATCCCCGGCGGCTATGGCTGGCTGTTTCCGAAGGGCCGGCAGGCGAACCTGGGCGCAGGCGTCGATCCGGCGCACAAGGCGCGGCTGAAGTCGATCGTCGCCGCGCTGCACGCGCGGCTCGCTGCCGAGGGTCGCGTCGGCGCCGGCGCGACCGCACTGACCGGCGGTGCGATCCCGGTCGGCGGCATGTTGCGGCCGTGGGGCCGGCTGCAGCGCACGCTGGTGCTGCTGTGCGGCGATGCGTCAGGCCTGGCGAATCCGGTGACCGGCGCGGGCATCGCCGCGGCGGTGCACTCGGGGAAACTGGCCGGTGGCGCGGCGGCCGACCGCGATCCGGCGGCCTACGAGGAAGAGCTCGACGACGTCTACCGCGCCGCGCTCGAGCGTGCGGTGCGCCGCCGCGGCGAGCTCGCGAATTCCAACCGCGATCCGGCGGCGCTGCGCCGCAGCTGGATCGCCTATCCGGAGTACTGGCAGTGAGCTGCTACGAGCATCCCGTTCGAATGGAGCCGCGCGCGCCGCAGGCCACGCCCTCGGAGCTGAAGAACGGCGCGCGCGTGAAGGCGAACGACGTGCCGCCCGCCGGCGTCTATCGCCCGAACTACAACGTGCTGACGCCGCACATGCGCTCGCCCGAGTACGTGCAGATGTCGACCGCGGCGGCGCTGACGCTGGGGATCATGAGCGGGCGCATGTACCGCTGCGAATGCACGCGCTGCCTGAACCTGCTGCTGACCTACCCTGAGGGCTGCCGCGCGAACTGCGCATACTGCGGGCTGGCGCGCCACCGCGAGGCCGAGCGCGACTATGCCGATCGCAACTTCATCCGGGTCGACTGGCCGGCGGTGCCGCTTGCGCAGACGATCGACATCGTCGCGCGCGACGGCGCCGCGAGCCCGTTCCACCGGATGTGCATCTCGATGATCACGCATCCGCGCTCGGACGAGGACACGCGCACGGTGCTTCGGCAGTGGACCGAGCGGATCGACCCGGCGACGATTCCGGTGTCGATCCTGTCGAATCCCACGACGATGACGCGCGACGACGTGAAGCGGCTGCACGAGCTCGGCGCCGACATCTTCACGGTGGCGCTGGATGCGGCCACCCCCGAGATCTTCGATCGCACCCGCGGCAAGGGCGTCGCATCGCCGCATTCGTGGGCGAAGTACTGGGAGATCCTGCTCGCTGCGCGCGACGTGTTCGGGCGCGGCAAGTTCGGCGCGCACGTGATCGTCGGCATGGGCGAGACCGAGCGCGACGTGCTCGCGCTGGTGCAGCAGCTCGTCGATCTGGGCGGCCACAGCCACCTGTTCTGCTTCTTCCCCGAGAAGGGGTCGCTGATGGATCACCTGCCGGCGACGCCGCGCGACCAGTGGCGCCGCGTGCAGCTCGCGCGTTACCTGATCGACTACCGGGGCGTGCGCGTCGAGCAGATGCGCTTCGACGGCGACGGGCGCCTGGTGGACTTCGGACTGCCTGCGCCGGAGCTCGAGGACGTGATTGCCGCCGGCGTCGCATTCCGCACGTCGGGCTGCCCCGGCAAGTTCGCCGACGACGTGTCCGCGTGCGACCGTCCGTACGGCGACTCGCCGCCATCGGACATCGCGAGCTACCCGTTCGCGCCGAACAAGACCGATCTGCGTCGGATCCGCCGGCAGCTTCGGATCGTGCCGGAATCCTGATTCCGGGTCGTGACCGCCGCGAGAGCGTCGCCGTGCCGATCCAGGTCGTCCAGCACACCGCAGCCGAGTTCCTCGGGCAGATCGAGGACCACCTCGAGGGACGCGGCGTGAGATTCCGCTACTGCCGGCCGTTCGCCGGCAAGGCGCCGCTGCCGTCCGCCGCCGCGCTCGACGACGGACTGATCCTGCTCGGCGGCGGCCCGTGGGGCAGCGCCGGCGCACGCGACGTGCCGACGCTCGACGCGGAGGTCGCGCTCGCGAGGTCCGCGATCGAGCGCGAGCTGCCGCTGGT
>DATLGW010000267.1:0-9675 GCA_035540315.1 Burkholderiaceae bacterium
GCCGTGCGACGGGACGCTGCTGGAGATTCTGGTTCCGGCCGATTCGGCCGCCGCGGCCGGGGCGGTGGTGTGTGCGATCGACAAGAGCTGACCGGCGAATAGGCGATGGCCGCCGCGACGGCGCATTGCTCAGCCCTCGAACGCCCGATACTGCCGCGGATCGAACCAGTCGAACGTCCCATCGTACCGGCATTGCGCCGGCACCGGCGGAATGTCGCCGCCTTCGGCGGCCACGTCGAACGTCAACTCGAGCAGGATCCCGTTGGGATCGTGCACGAAGATCTGAAGCAGACCGCGCACGGGCGCATCCTGTCCGCGCCACGTCAGGCCGTATTCGTCGAGCTTGCGCCGGACCGACCGGTAGTCGCGGCAATACAGCGACAGGTGATGGACGGCGCCGCCGCCGGTCGGTACGCGGCCGCCGATCTCGGCGTCGCGCCCGCCAAACACGTGGATCAGCGCTTCGCTGCCCGGGATTGCGCTGCGCAGCCAGAAGCCGGGAACGTCCATTTGCGGTCGGCGCTCATCGACGAGCATGCCGAGAAAGCGCGTATAGAAATTGCGGGTTGCGGCGAGGTCTTGCGTGCGGATCGCATTGTGGAACAGGCCGGTCATCATGGCGTGAAGCTCCGGGAGGGCTTTTCGTTGAGCAGCATCGCCGACTCCCGAATGATCTCGTCGATCGGCAGCGGCGATGCATGGTTGGGGTGGTCGCGGGGCAACTCGATGCAGCGGCCCAGTCGCCGCCCCTTGTCCACCAGCGCCTGTCCGATCGGGCGGCGCTGCGCTTCGAACTGCGCGAGCGCCTCCTCGATCGATGCGCACGATCGCAATGCCTGCGCCAGCGCGATGGCGTCGCTCGCGGCCTTGGCCACGCCGGCGCCGACGTGCGGTCGTGCGACGCACGCGGCGTCGCCGATCAGCGCGATACGGGCGAACGCGATCCTCGACGGACTGAGGTCGTAGATCGGCTGCAGGAACGGGTGCGGGGCCCGATGCAGGAAGTCGGCGAAGTCGGGCGGCAGCCGCTCGGCAGCTTCGTCGCGCATCCGCGCGACGTGGCGCGGGTCGATCCGCACCGGCGGAATCTGGTGCGTGTGGCGAATGCCATCCGCATCGGTCAGCAGCGCTGCGAGTTCGTCCGGAGCGTACGGGCGGTACCACAGGAACGAAAAGCGCCGCCGTCCTGGCGCGACGCTGTCGTCGGCGCCGGCCACCGGATAGCAGACCAGCTGATGGTCCTCGTCGGTGAAGAAATTCAGGAACCGCCCATAGCGTTCCCGGAACCGCTGCGACATCTCGCGCTCGTCGATCAGACCCCGCCACGCGACGTAACCGCTGTACGTCGGATCCTCGTTCGGATTCGACAGCGCTCGCACCGTCGACCAGCTGCCGTCGGCGCCGACGACGAGATCGGCCTGCGCGAAGGAGCCGTCGGCGAACGAGACCCGGATCGCATCGCCGATGTCGTGCAGTCCGACGACCGCGCGATTCAGGTGGTAAAGCGAATCGGGAAGCGCCGTGCGCAGGCGGCGATACAGCAACCCCCAGGACGTCAGGTACTGTGCGAACTCGTGGCGGGCGATCTCGGCGCCGCTGCGGTCGTAGGCAGCGCGGCCCTCGACCTGGATGCCGATCATCGAATCGACCCGAGCGCCGGCTCGGCTCATCGCGTCGAACAGCTCGTCGTGCGTGCCGATGCCTGCGCCGCGGCTCTCGAGGCCGCCGGCAGCGCGCTCGCAGACCTCCACCCGCCAGCCCTCGCGGTGCAGGATGCTGCCGGCGAAAAGCCCGGCCACTGAACCGCCGGCGATCAGCGCCGTGCGCTCGCGCCTGCCGTTCGTCATCGGGTCGCCGCGCGTGGTGCGCGGAGCTGGAAAGCTAGCGACACTACCGGATCCGTTGCAGATACTACCGTTTCGGGTCGATTGACCCGGGGTTCGCCAATTGACGCCCCGCGAGCCGCTCACTTATTATCATCGAGGGATCGATTGCTATCCAAATCCAGGAGGAGACGTCCATGGATGCAAAGCTCGAGAGAAAGGTCGACACCACTCCGGAAAGCCCGGCTCCGGATGCATCGCGGCGTCGGATCGTCGTCGGCAGCACCGCGGCTGCAGCGACTGCGCTGGTGCTGCCGAAGCCGCTGTGGGGCCAGCCGCGACAGTCGGTGAACATCAGCTTCTGGACTTGGGAGAACCCGCAGCAGCGGCCCTGGATCCACAAGCGGGTCAAGATGTACATGGAGAAGAATCCGCACGTCAAGGTGGACTTCCAGTTCTTCCCGTTCGGCGATCTGGGCAAGAAGCTCGCCGTCGGCTTCGCGACCGGGACCGCGCCCGATGGATTCGCAAGCCAGGACTGGGTGATGCCGGTCTGGCTGGACAAGGGATTGCTCGCGCCGCTGGATCCCGGAATGGTCGGATATTCGTCGGTCGCCGAATTCAGGAACGCGCACACCAGCGCGGCTGCGCAGACCGCAACGCAGGGCGACAGGCTGTACGGCGTGCCGTTCCAGTTCTACGGCTTCTGCAATTATCTGAACACGCGGCACTTCCAGGAAGTCGGACTGAACGCGGAGAAGGATTGGCCGAAGAGCTGGCCGGAGCTCGGCGAGGTTGCCAAGCGCCTGTCGATCAAGGAAGGCAACCGGTTCGTGCGCCAGGGCTTCAAGTTCGCGATGCATTCGCCGGTGTGGACGACGATCCAGTTCAATCCGATCCTGCACCAGCACGGCGGGAAGTGGTTCGACGAGTCGGGCAAGTGCGTGATCAACAACGAGGCGGGCGTCAAGGCGATGACGGTGCGCGCTTCGCTGGTTCGGGAATACGGTGCCGAGGACCCCGCCGATACGGTCGCGACGAATCCGCTGCCGATGATGGACTGGCTGCGCGAGCGCGCATCGATGTTCTTCAACCATCCGATCCCGCTGTCGGCGATCGAGTCGCAGAATCCGAAGATGGCCGCGGAGAAGTATTTCCGGCCGGTCCAGTATCCAGGGGTCCGTCCTGGCCAGGGCTACTCCACGACCTACGGGTTCCACTTCGTCGTCAGCTCGAAGACCACGCCCGAGAAGCAGCAGGTGCTGCAGGACATGTACCGCTTCATCATGGACGATCTGGGCGACCTGTGGAAGGACGTCGCGCCGTTTCCTGCTGCGCGCAAGGGCAAGTGGATCGAAGATCCGATGGTCAAGAGCTATCCGGGCTTTGACGAGATCATCAAGGCGCGCGACAACGGCGTGCCGCTGCCGCGCACGCTGGTTTTCAACGAGCTCGCGGACGCGCTGCACCGCGCGGTGCAGAACATCGTGCTGAACCGGGGCGACATCAAGGGGAGCCTCGATTCGGCGGCCGCCGAGATCGACCGCGCAATGGCGGGTTACAAGAGGTGACGGCGACCCGTTCGGATCTGTCGATCCGACACGGGTCAGGTGCGGCAACCCGGCGGCGGCGACGGTTCTGGCAACTACCGTACAGCCGCCGCCTGCAGTTGTGGGGCATCGGATTCGTGCTGCCCTCGCTGCTGTTCTTCATGATGTTTCGCTACGGGCCGATGATCTGGGCGATCGAGCTCAGCTTCACCTCGTACGACATGGTCTCGGAGCCGCGTTTCGTGGGACTGGAGAACTATCGCTGGCTCTGGTCCGACCCGATCTTCTGGAAGGCGCTGTCCAACACGCTGGTGTACATCGTCGGCTCGACGGTGCTGATCACGCTGGTCGGACTGGCGCTGGCGCTGGCCATCCATGCCGGCCCGTGGGGCTCTCGGCAGGCGATGGGGGCGATGTTCCTGACGAACCTGATGCCGATCATCGCGGTCGCGATGGTCTGGAAGTTCCTGCTGCATCCGCACGGGGTGATCACGCAGCTGCTGCCCGGGATCCACTCGGTGCCGTGGCTGACGAGCTCGCAGTGGGCGATGCCTTCGATCATCGGGATCACCGTCTGGCGGTTCGCTCCCTACTTCATGGTCGTGTTCCTGGCGGCGCTGCTCGCGATCCCGCGTGACTACTACGAGGCCGCGCAACTCGACGGCGCGAACGCAGTGCGCCGCTTCTTCAAGATCACGCTGCCTTTGCTGATGCCGACGATGTTCTTCGTGGTCGTGATCTCGGCGCTGCTGTCGGCGCGAATCTTCCTGCTGCCGTACATCGTCACCGGGGGCGGGCCCGGCCACGAGACGCGCGTGCTGTCGATGCTGATCTTCGAGACCGGCTTCTCCTATATGAAGATGGGGCAGGCAGCGGCGATCTCGGTGGTGCTGTTCGCGATCATGCTGGTGTTCACCTTGCTGCAGATGCGGCTGTTCATGGGCCGCGAGCGGGTGTACGCGCCATGACCGCAGCCCCCGCGGTGCTGCGCCCGCCGGCACGGCGCAGCAAGCACCGGCGAATCCGCCTGCCGTGGTGGGCCAAGCTGCTGCCGCTGGTGGTCCTGGCGGCGGCGTTCGTGCTGCCGATCGTATGGATGCTGAGCACGTCATTCCAGTCGGCCGAGAAGATGTACCAGCTGCGCACCGAGTGGATCCCCTCGGTGTGGCACTTCGAGAACTACCCGAACGCGCTGTCGCGACTGCCGTTCCCGACCTACTTCTTCAACAGCGCGGTCGTGTCGGTGATCGTGATGGCCGGCAACGTCGTCTTCTGCACGCTGGCCGGCTACGGCTTGTCGAAGTTCCGCTTCCCGGGCGACCGTTTCGTGCTGCTGCTGATCCTGTGCACGCTGATGCTGCCGCTGGAGGTCACGCTCGTCCCGACGTTCCTGATCATCCACAAGCTCGACTGGCTGAACACCTATCAGGGCCTGGTGGGGCCGCTGCTGATCGATGCGTTCGGAATTTTCCTGATGCGCCAGGCAATCCTGGCGGTGCCGGTCGACTACATCGAGGCGGCGCGGATGGATGGCGCAGGTGAGTTGCGGATCCTGTGGAAGGTCGTCGTGCCGCAGTGCTGGCCGTCGCTCGCGGTGCTTGCGATCTTCTCGTTCCGCGACAGTTGGGACCAGTTCCTGTGGCCGCTGACCGTCGTTTCCCGCAACGAGTTCCGCACCTATCCGCTGGGGCTGGTGCAACTGGCCGAGCTCTACGACAACCCGGCCAACGAGCTGATGGCGATCTCGGTGCTCGCGACGCTGCCGGTGTTCCTCGTGTTCTGGATGCTGCAGCGCGCGGTCAACCGCGGCTTCGGGCTGAGCGGCCTGAAGTGACGATATGCGACGTGACGCCTGAAGGGACGAACGGTCGATGACTGAACGGGTTCGGATCGCAGTTGCGCACCGGGGCGCTGGGCTCTCGCCGGTATTCGCCGCCGTCGAGGGCGGGTATTTCGCCCAGCAGGGCCTGCAGGCGGAACTGATCGACGTGCCCGGTCATCCGCGTGCGCTGCAGGCGCTGGCTCGCGGCGAGGCCGACTTCATCAACTCGGTCGGGCCCGAGGTGCTGGTCGCGAACTCGCAGCTGGCTGCGGGCGGTGCGGTCGGACCGGCTGCTGCCGACGGCGCGGCGGTCATCGTCGCTTCGGCCATCTCCCGCAGCGCGCAGCAGGTGTCGGCGCGACCAGGGCTGGCCTCGCGCGAGCAGCTGCGCGGGCTGCGCTGGGGCGTGACTGCGCGCAACGACGCCGACGAGTGCACGATCGTGATGGCGTTCGAGCGCTGGGGCTGGGATCCCGCGCGCGATGCGCAGATCGTCGTCGTCGGTTCCGATCGCCCGCGGCTCGATGCGCTGCTCGATGAGGCGCGCGTGGACGTCGCGATCATGCATGCGCCCGAGCCGTTTCAGGCGGCCAAGCGGGGCTGGACGCTGATCGAGGATCTGGGTCGGCTCGATGTGGCGTTTCAGAACAGTTGCGCGGCGACTCGCCGCCAGCTGCTGCGCGAGCGCCCGGATACGGTGCTGCGCTACGTGCGGGCGTACTGCCGCGGCGTCTACCGCTTCCGCACCGACGCCGAGTTCGGCATCGGGGTGCTGCGCAAATACACCGGCGAGCGCGATGAACGGGTGCTCGAGCAGACGTGGGTGCTGTTCGCGCGGCTGATGGGCGGGATGATGTTCCCCAGCGTCGAGGGGCTGCGCACGGCAGCGCACGTGCTGCACCGGCTCGGCGTCCTGGCGCGGCCGCCGTCGCCCTATGAGCATCTGGACCTCGAGCCGGTTGCGGCGCTCGAACGCGACGGATTCTTCCTGGAGTTCATGGGGCGCCGGGAATCGTGAGGGCGATGCCGTACCGCAACCTCGCCGATACCGGCGTCAAGCTCAGCGCGCTCAGCCTGGGCGGCTGGTCGACGTTCGGCGATGCGGTGAAGGACGACGCGACGGTGGCCGCCATCGTCGATGCAGCGTACGAGCGCGGCGTGAACTTCTTCGACATGGCCGACGCCTATGCGCGCGGCGAATCCGAGCGGCTGATGGGAGCGGCGCTGAAGCGTTTCCCGCGCCACACGCTGGTGCTGTCGAGCAAGGTGTTCCGGCCGATGAGCGACGACGTCAACGACCGGGGACTGTCGCGCAAGCACATCATGGAATCGATCGACCGGTCGCTGCAGCGGATCGGCACCGACTACCTCGACGTCTATTTCTGCCATCGCGACGATCCCGAGACCGCAGTCGAGGATACGGTACGCGCGATGGACGACTTGGTCAGGGCCGGCAAGATCCTGTACTGGGGGACCAGCGAATGGCCGGCCGCGACGCTGCGCAGCGCGTTCGCCGTGGCCGGCAGCGTGCACCACCGGCCGCGGGTCGAGCAGTCGCAGTACAACCTGCTGGCGCGCGAGCGGGTCGAACGCGAGCTTGCGCCGCTGCAACGCGAGCAGCGGCTGGGGCTGACTGTCTACTCGCCGCTCGCGTCGGGGCTGCTCTCGGGCAAATACGACGACGGCGTCGCGGCCGGGACTCGGCTTCACCGGCTCGACGCGCAGCGCGCGCTGTGGTATCGCGACGAAGCGATCGAGCGCGTGCGGCAACTGCGGCGGATCGCCGAGGACGTGGGCGCGAGCCGCGCTCAGCTCGCGCTCGCCTGGCTGCTGGCCCGCCCGCAAGTCGCCACGGTGATCACGGGCGCCACCACGATCGCGCAGCTGCAGGAAAACCTGGGAGCGCTCGACCTCGAGCTGTCAAACGGGACACTTGCGGCAATCGACGCGCTGTTTCCGTGCCCGCCGACAATCGCGTAGGAAGGAGAGGGCAGAGGTGGCGGAAATCTATTTGCGCAGTGTCGTCAAGCGCTACGGCAAGGTCGAGGCGGTGCGCGGCATCGACCTGGACATCTCGGACAAGCAGTTCGTGGCGCTGGTCGGCCCTTCGGGGTGCGGCAAGACCACGACGTTGCGGATGATCGCGGGCCTGGAGGAGATCAGCGCGGGCGAGATCGTCATCGACGGGGAAGTCGTCAACGATGTCGCGCCGAAGGACCGTGACATCGCGATGGTGTTCCAGAGCTACGCGCTGTATCCGCACATGACGGCCTACGAGAACATGGCGTTCGGGCTGCGCCTGCGCGGTTTGTCCAAGGCCGACGTTCGCGAACGCATCGAGCGCGCCGCCGCGATGCTGCACATCAGCGAGCTGCTGGAGCGGCGCCCCGGGCAGCTTTCGGGGGGGCAGCGCCAGCGGGTCGCAATGGGGCGTGCGATCGTGCGCAACCCCAAGCTGTTCCTGTTCGACGAGCCGCTGTCGAACCTGGACGCGAAGCTGCGCGTGCAGATGCGCACCGAGATCAAGCGCGTGCACCAGAAGATCCCGACCACGACGATCTACGTCACGCACGATCAGAGCGAGGCGATGACGCTGGCCGACATGATCGTCGTGATGAACCAGGGCCGAATCGATCAGGCCGGCACTCCCGACGAGGTCTACCACGCGCCGAAGACGCGTTTCGTGGCGGGATTCATGGGATCGCCGGCGATGAACTTCCTCGACTGCCGCGTCGAGCAGACGCCGGCGGGCGTATCGGTCACGCTGGAAAATGGCTTCGCGTTCGCGGTTCCCGCGGCGCGGGTGGAGCGCTACCGGCGCTGGGCGGGCCGGCAGATGCTGTTCGGCATCCGGCCCGAGCACATCAACGAGCCGCGGGAGGGCGATCCGCAGGCGGCGCACTTCGAGACGACGCTCGACGTGATCGAGCCGATGGGGATGGAGACGGTGGTCTTCTTCAACATCGGCCGCACCGAGCTGTGCGGCCGGCTCGTCAGCCCGACGATCTCGCCGTCGCCCGGCGATCGTGTGCGGCTGTGCTTCAACCTCGCGCACATGCACCTGATCGATCCGCAGACCGACCAGGTGGTCTGAAGCTCAGCCGATCGAGTAGCCGCCGTCGACGGCGACGCAGGTGCCGGTGATGAAGCGGGCGGCCGGCGACGCCAGGAACATCGCGGCGCCAACGAGGTCGTCGACGTCGCCCCAGCGCTTCAGCGCCGATCGCTCGGCGATCGTCCGTTCGACATCGGGCTGGGTCCAGTGCACCTTGGTCATCTCGGTCTTGTGGTAGCCGGGCGCGATTGCGTTGACCCGGATCCGCGGCCCGTACGCGAACGCGAGCGAGCGCGTCAGGCCGAGCAAGCCCGTCTTGCTCGCACAGTAGGCAGGCACCGCCGGATCGGCGAGATAGCTGAGCATCGATGCGATGTTGATGATCGAGCCGCCGCTGTCGTCGAGCAGCGGCCGCGCGGCGGCGCTGGCCCACATCGCGCTGTTCAGGTTGACCTCCATCACCTCGCGATACGTCGATTCGTCGTGCTCGGTCTGCGGACGGGCGATTCCGGCGCAGTTCACGAGCACGTCGAGCCGCTCGAGCGCCGAGATGAAAGCGCGGATCGCGCCGGCGTCCCGCACGTCGAGCTTGCGAAACGCGATCGACCCCGTTGCGCCGGACGCCGTCGACGCCTCGCGAGACGTTTGCTCCGGGTTCGAGCCGGTCGCAATCACCGATGCGCCCAGCTGTGCGAACCCCTGGGCGATGCCGAGCCCGATGCCGCGTGTCGCGCCCGATACCAACACGGCCTGGCCCGCGAACAGGTCGGGGCGAAAGCTCGACAACACTTCGTTCATTTCGGCTCCTCTGGATTGGTAGCGTTGGCGGCGAGCGCTTCGGCGAGCGCTTCGATGGTGTCGACCACGACGACGCCGGACGGAAAGTCCGCTGCACCGGCGTCGCCTGGATTCGGCCAAACGAGCACCCGCATTCCCGCAGCCAGCCCCGACGCGGCGCCCACGGGACTGTCCTCGACGACCACGCAGGCGCTCGCCGCAGCGCCGACCAGCGTGGCCGCCCGCAGGTACGGTTCCGGATCGGGCTTGCCGCAGCGGACGTCGTTGCGGCTCACGCTCACCACGTCCGGGCCTGCCAGGCCGATCGCGTGCAGGTTCAGGTCGACCAGCACGCGATCCGAGTTCGATACGATCGCCTGGCGCAGGCCACGGCGCGCGAGCAGGTCGAACAGCGCCCGGCTGCCCGGGCGCGGTTGCAGCTGAGAACTGCGGCGGCGGTACGCTGCGTGCTTGCGCGCGATCAGCCCGTCGAACGGCAGCGCCAGCCCCACCCGTTCGACCAGCCACTGATGCACCTGGCGCGCGCTCAGTCCCAGCAGCGACTCGTGCAGATCCGCCGGCACCGGCAGCCTCAGCGCCTCCAGCACGTCGATCAGCGCCTCGGTGTGGACCGGCTCGCTGTCGACC
>DATLGW010000268.1:0-3413 GCA_035540315.1 Burkholderiaceae bacterium
GTGCGGCGCCGGTGCGAAACAGCAGATCGTCGAGGAAGACGTAGATGTAGACGAAGCACGCGACGCTCGCGAGCGCCAGGATCCAGTCGGCGATCGGCACGCCGGTGCGCCGCCGGCCGCCGAGCGTGCCGGCGAAAAGCATGAATCCGATCGCGGACCCGAACGACACGTGCGCGCTGCGGAACAGCCACGGGTCCATCGGCGCGAGGTTCAGCACGATCAGGTGGAACAGCGTGTAGCCGACGCAGCCCCAGAACACCAGCTGCCCTTCCCACGGGCGCAGCCGGCGCTGACTGGCGCCGATCTCGGCGTCCTCGCCGATCTTGGCGGCCGTGGTCGCCTCCTGCGTCACCATGTCCGGCTGTCGACGCTCTTGAACCATTTCGCCGTCCCCCACGCGCGAAAGGCGGCAGGATGCCGCCTTTCGGGCTCATTGTCGATCAGGTGCGGCGGTCGCGCCAGACCGCCGCGGCGGCATCACTTCACGGTCGCCGGGTGCAGCTTGATTCCCTTTTCCTTGTAATAGCGCACCGCGCCCGGATGGAACGGCAGGAACGTGTTCTTGTCGGCGTTCTTCGCGACCGTCTCGACCGCGGCCGAGTGCCCCTGCACCATCTGCTTGTTGTTCTCCAGCACCGCCTTGACGATCTCGTAGACCAGATCGTCCGGCAGGTCCTTGTGCGCGATCGCGAAGTTGTAGACGCCGACCGTGCGGTGATCCTCCTTCATCGTGCGGTACGTGTCCTTCGGGATCACCGACGGCGACAGCTCGGGGATCTTCTCCTGCAGCGTCTTGATCTGCGCATCGGTGAACGTGAAGAAGTGCACGCCGCCCTTCGCCTCGAGCTCCGAATAGGCCGAGATCGGCACGCCGGCGGCGAACGCGAACACGTCGATCAGGCCGTCCTGCAGCTGGCTCGCCATGTCGGACGCGCCGCCGTTGCGGATCGTGATGTCCTTCAGCCCGAGCGCTTCGAACATCAGCGGGAAATACGTGCCCGGCGTTCCGGCGCGCGGCCCGACCCCCACGCGCTTGCCCGACAGATCGCTGACCGATTTCACGCCGCTGCGGTCGCTGGCGACGAAGTGGAACGGCGTGTCGTACATCGGGAACAGCGCGCGCACGTTGTCGTACTTCTTGCCCTTGGCCCAACCGGTGCCGTTCCAGCCGTGCAGACCCACGCCCATCGTGATCATGCCGAGCTCGATCTTGCCCGCATCGGCCAGGATCATGTTCTGGTTCGGGCCCTGCGTCTGCTGCGTCGACACGTTGACGCCGGTCTTCTCGGTCAGCAGCTGCGCGAGCACGCCGCCGTAGATGAAGTACGTGCCGCCGACCGACGCCGTCCCCAGCGTCAGGCTCTTCGGCCACTTCGACTTGTCCTGGGCGGCCGCGCCCGTGGCCACCAGCGCCGATACGGCGCATGCGCCGAGCAGCCGCAACGTCTTGCGCAAATCCATCGTGGTCTCCTAGTCGTCTTTCGTCGGGATAAGCAGGATCGAGGCGATCCGTGGACCGATTATCGGGGGCACCGGGTCCGCGGCCCGTCATCACCCTGACCCGTTCGGGTAGGTCGGTTGCATCTCGCGCGGCAGTTGGGCTATAAGCGAGCGTGGCCGATCCGATCCTGTCCGGACTCAGAGTCGTCGAGTTCTCGGCGTTCGTCGCCGCGCCGCTCGCCGGGTTGTCGCTCGCGCAGCTCGGCGCCGACGTGATCCGGGTCGATCCGATCGGAGGCAACATCGACATCGGCCGCTTGCCGCTGAACGCCGACGGCCGCAGCCTGTACTGGGCGTCGCTGAACCGCGGCAAACGCTCGGTCGAGCTCGACCTGCGCAGTCCGCGCGGCCGGCAGCTGCTGCAGGACCTGATCTGCGCGCCCGGCGATGGCGGCGCGATCTTCGTGACGAACCTCGGCGTGGAGGGCGAGCTCGGCTACGACGCGCTCGCCGCCCGGCGGCCGGACCTGATCATGGTGCAGCTGATCGGTTCGCCCGACGGCGCGAACGCGCTCGACTACACGGTCAACGCGGCTGTCGGCTTCCCGCTGGCCACCGGCGATCGGCGCAGCGCGCCGGTCAACCACCTGCTGCCGGCGTGGGACGTGATCACCGGGATGACGATCGCGAACGCAGTGCTCGCCGCAGAGCGCCACCGGCGCCTGACCGGCGCGGGCCAGCAGATCCGGGTCGCGCTGTCGGACGTGGCGATGGCGACCGCATCGAACCTCGGCTACATCGCCGAGGTCGAGGTCAACGGCACCGAACGGCGCCCCGATGCGAACTACGTCTATGGCGCCTACGGCGACTCGTTCGAGACCGCCGATGCCCGGCACGTGATGGTGGTGGCGATCAGCAACCGGCAATGGCGCGCGCTGGTGGGCGCGGTCGGCGTCGCCGATGCGCTGACGGCCGCGGCGGCGGCGCTCGGCTACCGGCTCGACACCGAAGGCGGACGGTACCAGGCGCGCGAGCTGATCTCCGCGTTCCTGCGGCCATGGTTCGCCGCGCGCACGCTGGCGCAGGTCGCGGCGGCATTCGGCGACCGCGCGATCCTGTGGGGACCGTACCGCAGCTTCGCGCAGATGCTCGCCGAGGACCCGCGCTGCTCGGAGGCGAACCCGATGTTCCGCCGCGTCGATCACCCGGGCGTCGGATCGTTCCTGACGGCGGGATCGCCGCTGGCGTTCGGGCGCAGCGCGCCGGTGGCGCCCGGCGTGGCGCCGCAGCTCGGACAGCATACCGAGCAGGTGCTGGCGTCGGTGCTGGCGCTGGCGCCGGCGCAGATTGCGGCGCTGGCGGCCGACGGCGTGATCGGCAGCGCAGCGAGCGTTTCCGCCGACCGCGCGCCGGCGCGCGGCACCGGCGGGCGCCGCGCCGGGGACTGACGCGGTGACGCGCGCCGATCCGCAGGCCGAGCCGGTGCTGGAAACATGCGCTGCCGGCTTGGCGGCGGCCGAGCGGCTGCTCGAGTCGCTGCAGCGCGAGCTGCGCTTGCTGCTGGCCGCGCCTGCCGCCGACCCGGCCGACCCGGCCGACCCGCTGACGCGCGAGCAGCACCGCGCGCACGGCTGCGCCTGGACCGCGACCTACGTGCAGGCGCTGCGCGAGATGCTCGACTGGAGTCGGCGACTGGCGGCTGCCGGCCAGCTGGGCGAGCTGGAGACGCTGCTGCTGCGGGCGGCCTATGCGGAGTACCTCGCGCAACTCGCCGGCGGCGTGCCGATGAGCCAGGGCGAGATCTTCCGGCCCGAATCGATGCCGGGCGCCGCCGAGGCGCTGTCTCGCTACGCGGCCGATCCGGCGGTCGCGGCGCTGCGCCGCGACGGGTTCTCGCCGGCGGTGCGCCGGCGGATCGCGGCGCGGCTCGCCGATGGCAGAACGGCGCGCCAGTTCGGCGACCCGGCTTACGA
>DATLGW010000269.1:0-2215 GCA_035540315.1 Burkholderiaceae bacterium
GCCCAGGCGCGAGCCGGCCGCGTCGCGCGCCGCGGCGCCGACGCCGATGCCTGCCATTGCCGCGGTTCCGGTCGCGTTGGCCGAACTGCCTGCGGCATTGCCGGGCGACTTCGGTCATGTGGAGCCGGCGTCCGCCAACGGGCCGCCGCCCGCAGTCGCTGTCGCAACCCCGCCGCCCGCGCCTGCGCCCGCAGTCGCTGTCGCAACGCCGCCCGCGACGGCGGCGTCAGCGGCAGCATCCGATGCCGATCCGCGGCCGAAAACGCCGCTGTACGGGGTCGCGCTGCCGGCGCCGCCGCAAACCCGCACGCTGTCGTTCGCGGTCCATTACGGCGAATACGCGGAACAGCGAGTCGTCGCGCGGGTCCAGTACACGATCCGGCACGACGACGACCGCTACGAGTTGCGCAGCATCACCCAGGCCGCCGGCCTGACCGCGCTGCTGTACTCCGGCGTGCTGTCGCAGCGCAGCGTCGGCCGGCTCGGCGCCGACGGCTTCGAGCCGCTGCGCTACGTCGAGCAGCGCGGCAACCGTCCCGAGCGGCAGGTCGAGTTCGATTACGAACAGCGGCGGCTCGACGGCCTGCGCGACCCGGTGCCGCTGCCCCCGGGCACGCAGGACCGGCTCAGCATGATCTTTCAGCTCGGCTTGCTGGTGCGGGCGCTCCCTGAGAAGTTCGCTGCCGGCACCGTCCATTCGCTGCCGCTCGCGTCGATGCGCCGCGTCGATCGGCTGGAGCTCAAGGTGATCGGCGACGAGTCGCTGCGCACGCCGCAGGGCGACGTAATCGACGCGTTGCGGGTGTCGCTGAGCTCCCGGGTGGACAACGACGATCCGCGGCTCGAGCTGTGGCTGGGGTACGATGTCCAGATGCTGCCGGTGCGGATCCGCATCGAGGACCCGGCCGGGCGTGTGCTCGATCAGCTGCTGCAGCTGGCGAAGTAGTCAGAGAGTTTCCGATGCCATCGAAGAACGTGCTGGGCGGCCCGCTGCTCGCCTGTTCGTACGACCCGCTGACAGGCTTCCTGCGCGACGGCTGCTGCCGCGGCGTCGCCGAGGACTTCGGCAGCCACACCGTGTGCGCGCGGATGACCGAGGAGTTTCTGCAGTTCTCCGCGGCCCGCGGCAATGACCTGTCGACGCCGCAGCCGCAGTTCCGATTCCGCGGGCTGCGCGGCGGCGACCGTTGGTGCCTGTGCGCGGCCCGTTGGCTCGAGGCGTTCCACGCGGGCGTCGCGCCGCCGGTGATTCTCGAAGCGACCGATGCGCACGCGCTCGAGATCGTGCCGCTGGAGGCGCTGCTGGCGAACGCGTGGAATCCGCGTCCGTCGGTGTCGTAGCGGCCGGCGGCCGCGCCATTGCGTCAGCGGCCCCGCGCCCACGAGTCCTTCAGCGTCACCGCGAGGTTGAACACCGGCCGCTGCGGGGCATGGTCGCGTCGGTCGGCGACGAAGTAGCCGTGGCGCTCGAACTGAAAGCGCTGCTCCGGTTGCGCCGACGCCAGTCCCGGCTCGACGAAGCCGCTCAGCACTCGCTTGGAGCCCGGGTTCAGCGACTGGCGGTAATCGCGGCCGCCTGCGTCGGGATGCGGATCGGCGAACAGCCGGTCGTACATGCGGACCTGCGCGGCCAGCGCGCTCGCCGCAGCGAGCCAGTGGATCGCGCCCTTGACCTTGTACGCATCGGCGCCCGGGGTTCCGGATCTCGAGTCGGGCAGGTATTCGGCGTGGATCGCCTGGATCGAGCCGTCGGCGGCGCGTTCGAACCCGGTGCAGCGGATCACGTACGCGTAGCGCAGCCGGACCGTCGCGCCGGGCGACAGCCGAAAGAAACCCTTCGGCGGAGTCTCGGCGAAATCGTCGCGCTCGATCCATAACTCGCGCGCGAACGGCAGCTGTCGCTGCCCGCGCTGCGGCTGCTGCGGGTGCACCGGCGCGATGCAGGTTTCGGTCCGGTCCGGCGGATAGTTGTCGATGACCAGCCGCACCGGATCGAGCACCGCGACGGCCCGCGGCGCCTTCGCCTCCAGGTCGTCGCGCAGCGCCTGCTCGAGCACCGTCATGTCGATCCACGAGTCGGCCTTCGCGACGCCGACCCGGTCGCACAGCAGCTGGATCGATTCGGGCGTATAGCCGCGGCGGCGCAGCCCGACCAGCGTCGTCATCCGCGGATCATCCCAGCCGTCGACCGCGCCCGAGGCGACCAGCTCCTTGA
>DATLGW010000270.1:0-3817 GCA_035540315.1 Burkholderiaceae bacterium
CGACAGCAGCCCGCCGCCGCCCAGCGGCACCAGCAGCGCATCGAGCGCGCCGACCTCGTCGATCAGCTCGAGCGCCGCAGTGCCCTGTCCGCAGAGCACGTCCGGATGATCGAACGGCGGGATCATCGTCATCCCGCGCTCGGTCGCCAGGCGCCGACAGATCGCCTCGCGGTCCTCCGTGTAGCGGTCGTACTGGGCGACGTCCGCGCCGTAGCCGCGGGTGGCGGCGAGCTTGGACGCGGGCGCATCCTGCGGCATCAGGATCGTCGCCGACACGCCCAGCAGCTTCGCCGCGTACGCGATCGCCTGCGCATGGTTGCCCGACGAGAATGCGACGACGCCGGCCGCCCGCTGCTGCGGCGACAGCGCCGAGATCGCGTTGTACGCGCCGCGGAACTTGAACGCGCCGGCGCGCTGCAGGTTCTCGCACTTGAAGTACAGCGTCGCGCCGGTCGCCGCGTCGGCGCTGCGCGACGTCAGCACCGGCGTCCGATGCGCAACGCCGGCAAGTCGTGCGGCCGCAGCCAGCACGTCGGAAAACGCGGGAATCCGCATGTCTTTCGCCTCCATCGAAGCAGCGTACACGATTCCGCTCAGGCCTTGCCCTTCCACGGCACCAGCCGGCGCTCGAACCAGCGCATCAGCAGGTCGAACAGGTACGCGACCACGCCGATGACGATGATTCCCATGATCACGATGTCGGTGCGCAGGAAATTCGACGCGTTCAGCACCATCTGGCCGAGCCCGACATTGGCGGCGACCATCTCGGCCGCCACCAGCGTGGTCCAGCCGAAGCCGATCGCGATCCGCATCCCGACCAGGATCTCGGGCAGCGCCGACGGCAGGATCACGTAACGGATCACCTGCCACTGCGTGGCGCCCATCGAATAGGCTGCATGGATCTGCTCCTGCGATGCGGCGCGCATCCCCGAGCGTGCCGACAGCGCAAGCGGCGCGAAGCACGCGAGGAAGATCAGCACGATCTTCGGCAGCTCGTCGATGCCGAACCAGATGATCACCAGCGGCAGGTAGGCCAGCGGCGGCAGCGGCCGATAGAACTCGATCGGCGGATCGAAGATGCCGCGCGCGACGCGGGAAACGCCCATCGCGATGCCGACCGGGATCGCGGTCGCGCAGGCGAGGAAGAACGCGCCGAACACCCGCATCATGCTGGCGGCGAAATGATCGAGCAGCGGCCTGTCGTTCGCGATCCCGAACAGGTAGTCGCGGAACTGCGCGAACACCGCCTGCGGCGTCGGCAGGAACAGCGGCTTGACCCAGCCGAGGTTGGTCGCGACGAACCACAGCGCGAACAGCGCGACGACCGTCGCGACGCTGATCGCTGCGCTCGAGCCTTCCCCCGGAACGCGGAATCCCGTGGTCCGCGGCTGCTTGCCGTCGGACCGCGCCGGCGATTCGCGGCCGGCGCCGGCGCGGGTGGCCTCGCGGCCCGGCGCGTGGCCGCCGGCGGGCACGCCGCTCATGCCGGAACTCCGGCGCGCTGCTGCACGATCGCAAGCACCTGCTCGCGCAACGCGATGAACGCCGGGTCGGACTTCACTGCGCGCGCGTCGCGGCCGGCGACGTAGCGGCGCGAGAACTCAGGCTCGAAGCGGTGCGTGATCCGTCCGGGCGACGGGCTCATCACGATCAGCGTGGTCGCCAGGAACAGCGCCTCCTCGACGCTGTGCGTGATGAAGAACACGCTCTTGCGCGACGCGGCCCACACGTCGAGGATCAGCGTCTGGATCGTCTCGCGCGTCAGCGCGTCGAGCGCGCCCAGCGGCTCGTCCATCAGCAGCAATGCCGGGTCGCTCGCCAGCGCCCGCGCGATCCCGACCCGCTGCTGCATGCCGCCGGAGAGCTCGTAGATGCGGTGATCGGCGCAGTCGCGCAGCCCGACCAGCGCAAGCTTGTCGAGCGCGATCGCGCGGCGCTCGCCGCGCGAGACGCCGCGCATCCGCAGCCCGAACTCGACGTTCTCGACGACCGACAGCCACGGCATCAGCGCGTGCTTCTGGAACACGACGCCGCGATCGGCGCCGGGCCCGATGACCGGCCGGCCGTCGAGTTCGATCGCGCCCTCGCTCGGCGCGAGGAAACCCGCGATCGCGTTCAGCAGCGTCGTCTTGCCGCAGCCGGACGCCCCGAGGGCGACGACGAACTCGCCGTCGCCGATCTCGAGGTCGACATTCGACAGCGCCGTCAGGTGGCCTTCGCGAGTCGCGTAATGGATCGACAGGTCACGAACCGACAGCTTCGGCACGCGCTACTTGCCCATCGCCTTCTGCACGAACGTCGGGTTGACGAACTGGGAGTAGTCCGCCGCGACCGCCTGCACCCGCCCCTGCTCCTTCAGGAACGCCGACGTGTCGGCGAGCGCCTTCGCCGCGCCGCCGTCCTTGCCGCCGCCGAGCCACGCCGGCGACGCCTGCTCCTGCAGCGTCGGGAACTTGTACAGCTTCATCGCCGCCGGGACGTCCTTCGGATCGGCCTTGGTCCACTTGGCGACCGCCTTGACCTGCGGCGAGTCCACGGTCCACTTCGCCTGGTTCTGGCGGTAGTCGGCGTCGGCCTTCGCCAGCGCATTGATCAGCGCGACCATGAACTCCGGATGCTCGCGCGCGAACTTGCGCGACACGATGATGCCGTCGAACGTCGGGCGGCCGGCCTTCGTCAGCTCGCCCGAGGTCACGATCACCTTGCCGTTGCCCTTGACCCGCGACAGCACCGGATCCCAGACGAACGTCGCGTCGATGTCGCCGCGCTCCCAGGCCGCGCCGATCTCGGGCGGACGCATGTTGCGGATGTCGACCGATTTGGGATCGACGCCGGCGCGCTGCAGCGCGAACAGCAGATGATAGTGCGTGGTCGACACGAACGGCACGCCGACCCGCTTGCCCTTCAGATCCGCCACGGAGTTCACGCCCGAGCCGTTGCGCGCGACCAGCGCCTCGGCATCGGCGATGTCGTCCAGGACCCACACCAGCTCGACGTCCAGTCCCTGCGACGCCGCAGCGGCGATCGGCGACGATCCCGCTTCGCCGATCTGCACGTCGCCCGAGCTCATCGCGCGGATCACGTCGCCGCCGCCGCCGAACATGCGCCAGTTGATCTTGTAGCCGGTTGTCTTCTCGAGCTCGCCCGACTCCATGACCGTGCGGAACGGCACGTTCATGTCCTGGTGCGCGAAAGTCACTTCCTTGCGCGGCTGCGCGGCCGCGCCCATCGCGACCAGGCTGCACGCGGCGATCCACAACGTCCTGGCGAACCAGCTCGCTCTCATGTCGTCCTCCTCCAACGGTTTGTCGTTCTGTGCTGCCGGCGACCGGCGGACCAACGCTAGCACAGACGCGCGCGCCTGCCTACTGCGCCGGTCGCCGGCAACGCTCAGCGCGCCGCTAGCGTCTGCCGCAGCTTGCCGACGATCTCGTCGATGTGCGCGCGCTCGGCGACGAACGGAGGCGCGAGAATCAGCGAATCGCCGGTCGACTTCAGGTTCAGCCCTGCGTCGTACAGCGCCTTCTGCGCGTCGTGGCCGCGTGCGCCGGGCGCCTTCGGATCGGCGTCGAGCTCGATCGCCGCCATCATGCCGATGCCGCGGATGTCGCACACGCCCGGCAGGTCGGACAGCGAGAACACGCCGTCGAGAAAATAGCTCGACATCTGCGCGGCGCGCTCGATCAGCTGCTCGCGCTCGAAGATGTCCATCATCGCGAGCAGCTGATCGAGCGGGCGGCGCGGATGTCGGGCGAGTTCCTCGACGGCATCTTCTCGTTGTCGGATGTGCCGGGCGTGTGCGACATCCGCGGCATCG
>DATLGW010000271.1:0-4461 GCA_035540315.1 Burkholderiaceae bacterium
GTGCACCGCGTGTCCATCCAGGCGCAGCAGCGTGGCCAGGCTGTCGGCAGTGTCCTGGTTGTCGTCGACGATCAGCACGCGCAGCGGCGCCGCGGCCGCGCTCGCGCCGGGACGCGCGTCGTCGTCGGCCGCATCGGGCGGACCGCCGCTGCGCGGCAGCCGAATCGTGAAGCACGCGCCGCGCCCCGGCCCCTCGCTTTGCGCGAGCGCCTGCCCGCCGTGCAGTTCGGCCAGCCGCTTGACCAGCGCCAGTCCGATCCCCAGCCCGCCCTGCGAGCGCGCGAGCGTGCGTTCGGACTGCGCGAACAGGTCGAACACGCGCGGCAGAAGCTCGGGCGAGATGCCGGGCCCGTTGTCGCGCACCGAAATCGCGACGCCGGCCGCATCGGCGCTGACCTGCAACGTGATCGTGCCGCCGTCCTGCGTGTACTTCGCCGCGTTGTGCAGCAGATTGATCAGCATCTGCGCCAGCCGCACCGGATCGACGTCGACCCACACCGGCGCCGCGGGCCGCTCGACCGTCAGCGTCTGCCCGCGTGTTTCGACCATCGGACGCACCGTCTCGATCGCCGACTGGATCGGCGCCGCCACGTCGACGGTCTCGATCTTCAACTCGATGCGCCCGCGCGTGATCCGGGAGATCTCCAGCAGATCGTCGGTGACTCGGGTCAGGTGCTGCAGCTGCCGCTGCAGGATCGGCAGCGTCGCGACGACCGCGGCCGGGCGCCGGTCCTGCCGCAGGATCGCCAGTGCGTTCGCCATCGGCGCCAGCGGATTGCGCAGTTCGTGGCCCAGCATCGCGAGGAACTCGTCCTTGAGCCGATCGGCCAGCTGCAACGCCGCCTGGGCCTCCTTGTGCTCGGTGATGTCGAGCCATACCAGCATCACGCGCCGCTCGCCCTGCTGCTCGAGCCGCTGGATCGTCACCCAAGCATCGAGGCCGCGTCCGTCGCGGCGCACGAGCCGCGTCTCGAACGCGCGCTGACCGGGTTCGGCGATCGTGTCGCGAACCGCCTGCAGCACGCGCTCGCGCTGCGGCGCGATCACCAGCTCGCCGACCGAATGCCCGAGCACTTCGGCCCCGGCGCGATCGAGCGAATCGAGCGCCGCCGGGTTGGCATCGACGATCATCCCGTCGCCGCGGATCACGAGCGTGCCGACCGGCAGCCCGTCGAACAGCGCCCGGAACCGCTGCTCGCTCGCGGCCAGCCGCAGCCGCCCTTCGACCGCGTCGGTCACGTCGGCGACCACGCCGATCAACCGCGCCGGCCGGCCTTCGGCATCGAAGCGCGTGCGGCCCCAGGCGTCGATCCAGCGCACCGCGCCGTCGTCGTGCCGGCGGATCCGGCACTGCAGCCGGAAGTTGCCGCTTCGCAGCGCCTCGTCGAGCGCCTGCTGTGCGATCGCCGCATCGTCCAGGTGCACTGCGAGCACGAACGAGCTGACCGCATCGACCGGCCCGGCCTCGGCGGACACGCCGAAGATCTCGTGCATGCGCCGGTTCTGCCAGAAGCCCTCGTCGCGCGCCAGGTCCCACTCGAAGATGCCCAGGCCGGCCGCCTCGGTCGCGAGTAGCAGCCGCAGATGGTCTTCCTCGAGCACGCTGCCCGTTTCGCGGACCGTGCGATCGGATGCGTCGTGCGAGCTCATGTTCCCCGTCGTATCCCCGCTGCAGCCCACGACGCTGCGCCGGCCGGCTGCTAGATTATTGCACTACCGCGACCGCTTCCCGGTGATGCGGAGCTTTCCGAATGAGCAACGACGCCCGTCGCGATCCCAGCGAGCTGCTGGCCGTGGTCCGCGAGCTGCACGCCGATCTGCGTGCCGCACCGGCCATGCCGGTCGCGCTCGACAGTTCGCTGGAGGCCGATCTCGCGTTCGACAGCTTGGCCCGGGTCGAGCTGGTCGCGCGGCTCGAGCAGCGCTTCGGCGTGCGGCTGCCCGAGCGGGTCGCGTTCGAAGCCGAGACTGCGGCCGATTTGCTGTCTGCGCTGGCGAACGCGCCGCCGACATCGGACCGCCGGCCGGCCGCGGTCCCCGATCGGGCCGCGGCTGCGCGCTCGCCGGCGGCCGGCGGCCCGGCGGCGGCTTCGATGCACCCGACGCCGGATGCAGCGGACGACGCCGAACCGGCGGAAGCGGACACGCTGCTCGACGTGCTCGACTGGCACGTCGCGCGGCATCCGGCGCGCGTGCAGATCCGCGTGATCGATGAAGACGACCGCGAGCAGCAGGTCACGTATCAGGCGCTTGCGCAGCGCTCGGCGCAGGTCGCGTCGGGGCTGCACCGGCTCGGCCTGCGATCGCGCCAGACCGTCGCGATCATGTTGCCGACCTGCGTCGAATACTTCGACGCCTACGTCGGCATCCTGCGCGCCGGCGGAATCCCGGTGCCGATCTACCCGCCGGCGCGGTTGTCGCAGATCGAGGAGCACGTTCGCCGCCATGCGCGGATCCTGGAGAACGCGCAGGCGAGCGTGCTGATCACCGTTCCCGAAGCGATGGCGGTCGCCCGGCTGCTGCAGGCCGCGGTCCCGAGCCTGCGCCACGTCGTTTCGGCCGCACGGCTGCCGGCGCAAGGCGCCGATGCCGATGCGCCGCCGCGAGTGGCCGCCGACGACATCGCGTTCATCCAGTACACGTCGGGCAGCACCGCCGACCCCAAAGGGGTGATGCTCACGCATGCGAACCTGCTCGCGAACGTGCGCGCGATCGGCCGCGCGATCTCGATCCGCTCCGACGACGTGTTCGTCAGCTGGCTGCCGCTGTATCACGACATGGGGCTGATCGCCGCCTGGCTCGCCAGCATGTATTACGGCAACCCGCTGGTCGTGATGTCGCCGCTGACCTTTCTCGCGCGCCCGCATGCGTGGCTGTGGGCAATCGACCGGCATCGCGGCACGCTGACGGCGGCGCCGAACTTCGCCTACGAGCTGTGCATCAAGCGCATCGACGAATCCGCTTGCGCCGGTCTCGATCTGAGCTCGTTGCGGCTGGCGGCGAACGGCGCCGAACCGGTCAGCGCTGACACGCTCGAGCGTTTCGTCGCCCGCTTCGCGCGCCACGGGCTGCGCCCGGAAGCCGTCACGCCCGTGTACGGGCTGGCCGAGGCCGCGGTCGGTCTGCTGGTGCCGCCGATCGGACGCGGCCCTCGAATCGATCGGATCGACCGCGACACGTTCACGCGCGAGCGCCGCGCGATCGCTGCCGCGCCGGCCGATCCCGCCCCGCTGCGCTTCGTCGGCTGCGGCCGGCCGCTGCCCGGCCACCGGATCCGGATCGCCGACGATGCCGGACGCGCGCAGCCGCCGCGCGTCGAGGGACGGTTGCAGTTCCAGGGACCGTCGGCCACCCGCGGCTACTACCGCGATTCCGCGCGCAGCGCGGCGCTGTTCGTCGACGGCTGGCTCGACACCGGCGATCTCGCCTACGTCGCCGACGGCGAGGTCTACGTGACCGGCCGCGCGAAGGACGTCGTGATCCGCGGCGGGCGCAACATCTATCCGCACCCGATCGAGGAGGCGGTCGGCGAGATCGCCGGCGTGCGCAAGGGGTGCGTCGCCGTGTTCGGCGCGCCCGATCCCGAACGCGGCACCGAGCGGCTGGTCGTCGTCGCCGAGACGGCGCTGCGGCAGCCGCAGCAGCAACAGCGGCTGCAGCGCGAGATCGGCGACGTCGTGGCCCGGGTGCTGGGCGAGCCGGCCGACCAGATCGTGCTGGCGCCGCCGCATGCGGTGCTGAAAACCTCCAGCGGCAAGTTGCGCCGCGCCGCGACGCGGCAGCGCTTCGAAGCCGGAACGATCCGCGCCGGCACCGGCGCCGGCGCGATGCAATGGCTGCGGCTGGCAGGCGCAGTCGCGTCGCGGCGCCTGGCGTGGATCGCGCAGCGGACTGGGGAGCTGGCGTGGGCCGCATGGGCCTGCGCAGTGTTCGCAGTGATCGGCGCAGCGACCTGGTCGGCGGTCGCACTCGCGCGTCGACCCGAGTTCGGCTGGCGGGCCACGCGCGCAGCAACCCACGCGCTGCTGCGCTTGACCGGAATCCCATTGCAGATCGACGGCGGGCAGCACCTGCAGCGCGCCGGCAGTTTCGTGCTGGTCGCGAACCACGGCAGCTATCTGGATCCGCTGGCGCTGATCGCCGCACTGCCGCGACGGCTCGTGTTCGTCGCGAAGGTGGAGTTCACGCACTCGCTGATCTCGCGGGCGATGCTGGCCGGGGTCGGCGTCGAATTCGTCGAGCGCTTCGACCGGCGCCAGAGCGTCGCGCATGCGCAGCGGCTGACGGAGCTGGCCGCGGGCGGGCTGCCGCTCGGTTTCTATCCCGAAGGCACGTTCCGCCATGTCGCCGGGCTGCTGCCGTTCCGCTTGGGTGCGTTCGCGGCAGCCAGCGCTCCTCGCCGAGCACGGCGCGGGCGCCATGGATCGCGACCGGCACCACCGGGACCCGCGCCTGAACGGC
>DATLGW010000272.1:0-2383 GCA_035540315.1 Burkholderiaceae bacterium
GTCTTCGGACGCTCGCGCCCCTCCGGCCCGATCGACTGACGACAGCCCGCGCGCAAGCGACTGCGGGCTCGCGGTATCGGCGGCCGCGTCGGGCGCGTGTCCTGGGATCGAACGACAACCTGGCGAACCCGTGATGCTGAGCCCGACCCGCGCGCACCCGCCTTCGAGGCAACTGAACGTCGTCGTCACCGGCGCGTCGGCAGGCGTCGGCCGCGCGACTGCGCTGCAGTTCGCGCGCGACGGCGCGACCGCAATTGGGCTGATCGCGCGCGATGCGCAGGCGTTGCAGGCAGTGCAGGCGGAAATCGAGCAGACCGGTGCGCGGGCGCTCGCGCTGCCGCTGGACGTTGCGGATTCCGCGGCGGTGTTCGGCGCAGCCGACCGCTTCGAGCGCGAGATCGGACCGGTCGACGTGTGGGTCAACAACGCGATGGCGACGGTCGTCGGCCGGGTGATCGAGTGCACGCCCGAGGAATTCCGCCGCGTGACCGAGGTGACGTACCTCGGCTACGTGCACGGAACGCTGGCGGCGCTGCGGCACATGATGCCGCGCGACCGCGGCGTGATCGTCCAGGTCGGGTCGGCGCTCGCGTATCGCGGCATTCCGCTGCAGGCTGCGTACTGCGCGGCCAAACACGCGATCCGCGGCTTCACCGATTCGCTGCGGGCCGAGCTGCACCACGATCGAAGCCGCATCGCGCTGACCGCGGTCCACTTGCCCGCGGTCAACACGCCGCAGTTCGATTGGTCGCGTACGCACCGCGACAAAGCGCCGCGGCCGGTGTCGCCGGTCTACCAGCCGCAGGTCGCTGCGCGCGCGATCGTCGCGGCGGCACGGCAGCCGCAGCGCGAGTACTGGCTCGGCTCGCAGACCGCGATGACCGTGCTGGGCAACATGGTGCTGCCCGGGCTGCTCGACCGGATCCTCGCGCGGCAGGCGTTCGAGGGCCAGGACACCGATACGCCGGTCGACGACAGCCGGCGCGACAACCTGTTCGACCCCGTGCCGGGCGTGCACCGGACCGCCGGCTCGTTCGACGACGAGGCGCGCGCGGACGCGGCGGTTCTTCCGGGCCCGCTGGCCCGCGTCGGCGCGGTCGCGCTGGCGGTCGCGCTCGGCGTGGCCGCCGCGACGCTCGCCCGCACTTTCGGATCGGAGAACGACTGATGCGCACGCGCACGATTCACGAGGATTCCGGCCAGCGCACGCTGGTGGCCATACTCGAGACCGGCGACGAGGTCATCGGGTGCCTGCAGCGGCTGGCGCGCGAGCAGCGGCTGTCGGCTGCGCAGATCAGCGCGATCGGCGCGTTCAGCCGGGCGGTGCTGATGTATTTCGACTGGGAGCGCAAGCAGTACTCGAAGATCCCGGTCGACGAGCAGGTCGAGGTCGCGTCGCTCGCGGGGGACGTTGCGTTGGACGAAAACGGCGAGCCGGCGCTGCATCTGCACGCGGTGCTCGGTCGCCGCGACGGCTCGGCGCTCGCCGGACACGTCGGCGAAGGCTTCGTGCGTCCGACGCTCGAAGTGGTCATCACCGAGTCGCCGGCACACCTGCACCGCGTGAAGGACCCCGAGTCGGGGCTTGCGCTGATCCGTCCACGCAAGGAGCAACCCGATGCAGATCGGTCATAAGGTCTGGGCGATCGCAGAAGGCTACATTCCCGGCGACAGCGTCGACGACAGCCACGAGCTGGTATCGCACGAGACGGCCTGCCTGCTGAACGCCGGCGACCGCGATGCGAACGTTCGCATCACGCTGTTCTTCAAGGACCGCGACCCGGTCGGCCCGTACCGCGTGTCGGTGCCCGCGCGCAGGACCGTGCACCTGCGCTTCAACGACCTGAAGGATCCCGAGCCGGTGCCGGTCGACACCGATTACGCGTCGGTGTTCGAGTCCGACGTGCCGATCGTCGTCCAGCATACCCGGCTCGATTCGCGGCACCCGAACATCGCGCTGCTGTCCACGATGGCCTACGCCCAGAGCTGAGGTGCAGCCGCCGCTCGAGGACTACGCGCTGATCGGCGACTGCGAAACCGCCGCGCTGGTCGGTCGCGACGCATCGATCGACTGGCTGTGCTGGCCGCGGTTCGATTCGGAAGCCTGCTTCGCGGCGCTGCTGGGCACGCGCGATCACGGCCGCTGGCAGATTCGGCCCGCGGACCCGATCGTGCGGCGCAGCCGGCGCTACCGGGTTTCGACGCTGATCCTGGAGCAGCGGTTCGAGACCGCCGGCGGCGCAGTGACCATGATCGATTTCATGCCGGTGCGATCGCGCGAAGTGCCGGTGTCGAGCATCGTGCGCATCGTCTGTGGCGAGCGCGGCCGCGTGCGGATGCGCACGGAGCTCACGTTGCGCTTCGACTACGGCCGCGTGATGCC
>DATLGW010000273.1:0-5269 GCA_035540315.1 Burkholderiaceae bacterium
CGCTGTCGGGCTCGGGATTCCTGACCGACGGCATCCTGCAGGCGGTGCGCAACGAAGCGCAGGGCCTGCTGACGACGCTGCATTACGCCGACGGGCTGCCGGTCAAGCGCGACCAGGAGTTCCGGCGCCGCTACGCGGTGCAGTTCAAGATGCAGCCCGACGTCTACGCGGTGCAGGGCTACGACACGGGGCTGTTGCTCGCGCAGGCGCTGGAAGCGGTCAAGGGCGAGATCGGCGACCGCAAGGGCCTGATCAACGCGATGGAGGGCGCGAAGATCGACAGCCCGCGCGGCACGTGGACGATGTCCAAGGCGCACAACCCGATCCAGGACATCTACCTGCGTCGCGTCGAGGGCGAGGAGAACAAGTACGTGTCGGTCGCGTGGAAGGCGCTGGAGGATCCCGCGCGCGGTTGCCGGATGGGATGACCGCAATGCAGGTCGAGCCGGGCGGCCGCCCGCTGCGGCCGCGGCCGTCCGGGCCCGGTCGCGCGCGCGCCTCGCGCGACCCGCCGATCCGGTGCCGGTCGGCCGCGCAACACGGCTGACCGTCGCGCCCCTGCCCGTTCGAATCCCGTCGTGGACCTCGTCGCTTCGATCCTGATCCAGCTGCTCAACGGCGTGCAGTACGGCCTGCTGCTGTTCCTCGTGGCCGCCGGCCTGACGCTGATCTTCGGCATCATGGGCGTGATCAACCTCGCGCACGGCAGCTTCTACATGCTGGGCGCGTACATGGCGTGGTATTTCGCGACGATGTCCGGCAGCCTGCTCGCGGCGATCCTGATCGCGATCCCGCTGGCGGTCGCGCTGGGGCTGGCGCTCGAATGGCTGCTGATCCGCCACTTCTACGAGCGCGACCACCTGTATCAGGTGCTGCTGACGTTCGGCCTGATCCTGATCTTCGAGGAGACCCGTTCGCTGCTGTGGGGCGACGACGTGCAGGGAATCTCGATCCCGGCGGCGCTGAACTACTCGATTCCGCTGACCGACACGCTGTCGTATCCGGTGTACCGGCTGATGATGTCGGCAGTGTGCCTGCTGATCGCGCTGGCGATGTATCTGCTGATCCAGCGCACCCGCATCGGGATGATGGTGCGCGCCGGCGCGCACAACCGCGAGATGACCGAGGCGATGGGGATCAACATCCGGCTGCTGTTCGCGCTGGTGTTCGCCGTCGGCGTCGCGCTCGCCGCGTTCGCCGGCATGCTGGCCTCGCCGATCTCGTCGGTCTATCCCGGCATGGGCAACCAGGTGCTGATCATCTGCTTCGTCGTCGTCGTGATCGGCGGCATCGGTTCGGTGCACGGCGCGCTGGTCGCGGCGCTGCTGATCGGGCTGGCCGAAACCTTCGGGCAGGTGTTCCTGCCGCAGATCGCCGGAATGGTCGTCTATCTGCTGATGGCCGCGGTGCTGGTGTTCCGCCCGCAGGGCCTGTTCCGCAAGACCTGAGCCCGACATGCTGAACCCCACCCGCGTGCTGCTCGCCGTCGCGCTCGTCGCGCTGATCGCGTTCCCGCTGACCGGCGGCGGGATCTTCTACATCCAGCTGCTGACCAAGGTGATGATCCTCGCGATCTTCGCGATGAGCCTCGACTTGCTGGTCGGCTACACCGGCCTGGTCAGCCTGGGACATGCCGCGTTCTACGGACTGGCCGCGTATACGCTGGTGATCGTGCAGCCCGGCTACGACCCGATGTCGATCCTGATCTCGCTGCCGGCAGCGCTCGCGGTCTGCGCGATCTTCGCGCTGGTGACCGGCGCGCTGGTGCTGCGCACGCGCGGCATCTATTTCATCATGGTCACGCTCGCGTTCGCGCAGATGGTCTACTTCGTGTTCCACGACACGCCGCTGGGCGGCGGCTCGGACGGCGTGTTCATCAATGCGCGGCCGCTGGTGGGCTGGGGCGAGTGGCGGCTGCTCGACCTGAACGACCGCACGACGCTGTACTTCGTCGTGATGGCGCTGATGGTCGGCGTCTACCTGCTGCTGCGCCGGATCCTCGACTCGAACTTCGGCCGCGCGCTGCAGGGGATTCGCGTGAACGAGCACCGGATGCGAGCGATCGGCTTTCCGGTGTTCCGCTACCAGCTCGGCGCCTACGTGCTCGCCGGCGTGCTCGCCGGACTCGCCGGCTACCTGTCGGCGCTGCAGTTCCTGTTCGTCAATCCCGAGATCATCTCGTGGCATCAGTCGGGCGCGGTGCTGATGATGCTGATCCTCGGCGGCATGGGCACGTTGTCGGGTCCGATCGTCGGCGCGTTCGTGTTCGTGCTGCTCGAGGAGTTCTTCAAGGACGACACCGTGTTCGGCGCGTTCGCGAAGCATTGGCAGCTGATGATGGGCGGCCTGATCGTGCTGGTCGCCTGCTTCCTGCCGCGCGGGCTGATCGGACTGGTCCAGCGCCGGCGCGAGCTTGGGGAAGCGAAGCACGATGGCTGAGCCCGGTCCGCGCGCGCCGGCCGCGGCCGCAGTCCCGGCCGCTTCGTCCGGCCCGCCGGTGATGATCGTGTCGGCGCTGTCGAAGCAGTTCGGCGGACTGCGCGCGGTCTCCGAGGTGTCGCTCGAGCTCTACGTCGGCCAGGTGCACGTGGTGATCGGGCCGAACGGTGCGGGCAAGACCACGCTGATCAACATGCTGTCGGGCGACCTGCCTGCGTCGGGCGGCCAGATCCGCCTCGGCGATCGCGACATCACTCGGCTGTCGTCGGACCGCGTGTCGCGGCTGGGCGTCGGACGCAGCTACCAGAAGACGAACATCTTTCCGAGCTTCACGGTGCTCGAGAACTGCCGGCTCGCCGCGCAATCGCGCGCGCCGCATCCGTGGCGGGTGTTCCGGCGCGCGCACGACTACCCCGACACGCTGGCGCTGGCGAAAAAGGCGGTCGCGATGGCCGAGCTCGACGGGCGCGAGCAGCGGATCGCCAGCGCGCTGTCGCACGGCGAGCAGCGCCAGCTCGAGATCGCGATGTCGCTCGCCACCGATCCGACGGTGCTGCTGCTCGACGAGCCGCTCGCCGGCATGGGTGCCGAGGAGTCGGCGCGGATGGTGCAGCTGATCAACAAGCTCAAGGCCGGTCACGCGATCCTGCTGGTCGAGCACGACATGGACGCGGTGTTCGCGGTCGCCGACGTGCTGACCGTGATGGTCGAAGGCCGCGTGCTCGCGTCGGGCTCGCCGGCGCAGATCCGCGCGAACCCGCAGGTGCAGCACGCGTACCTGGGCGCGGAGCACGATCATGGCTGACACGCTGATCCAGGCGCGCCGGCTGAACACCTATTACGGCGCCAGCCACGTGCTGCGCGACGTGGACTTCACGCTGCACTCGGGCGAAGCGCTCGGCCTGCTCGGGCGCAACGGCATGGGCAAGACCACGCTGATCAAGACGCTGCTGGGACTGCTGAAGCCCCGCAGCGGTCAGCTCGCGGTCCGAGGCCGCGACATGACGGGCGCGCCGCCGTACCGGATCGCCCAGGCCGGCGTCGCGTACGTCCCCGAGGGCCGCGGCATCTTCCCGACGCTGTCGGTGATCGAGAACCTGGTGATGGCGGCACGACCCGGGGTCGACGGCCGGCGCGACTGGACGCTCGAGCGCGTGCTGCAGACGTTCCCGCGGCTGGCCGAACGCCGACATCATGGCGGCACCCAGCTGTCGGGCGGCGAGCAGCAGATGCTGTCGATCGGCCGCGCGCTGATGACCAATCCGTTCGCGCTGTTCCTCGACGAAGCGACCGAAGGCCTGGCGCCGCTGGTGGTGGCCGAGATCTGGCGGATCATCGGCAGCATCCGCGAGTCTGGCATCGCGACCGTCGTCGTCGACAAGAACTTCCGTTCGGTGCTGCGGGCGACCGATCGCGCGGTGATCCTGGTCAAGGGCCAGGTCGCGCTCGAGGCGCCGTCGGCGCAGCTGCGCGAGGACCCGGCTCGGCTCGCGCAGTATCTGGGCGTCTGACGCGCGACGCCGACGCCGCCGCGCGATCAGCCGCCGCGCGCGCGCAGCGCGAGGAACTCCCGGCGGCTCTTCGGCCCGTGCGTCAGGAAGCTGGGATTCGGCGCCTGTCGATATTCGTTGCGGCTGCGCTGCACGCGGTCGCGCGGCAGGTGATGCTGCAGGACTTCCGGCGGCATCGGGTACACGCGCAGCGCGTTCAGCCCGAACACCTTCGCCCGCAGCGACGGCGTCAGCTTCGGGTAGCCATGCCGCTCGGCCAGCGCGTCCGATATCTGGAACGTGCGAAACGCCTGGATCTGGTCCTGCGGCGAGCCGTACCAGATCGAGTCCGTGCCCCATAGCACGTTGTCCTCGCCGACGTAGCGCAGCAGCTTGCCCAGCAGGTGAGCCGCCGAGTCCGGATCGCGCATCACGAAGCGCCAGGTCGAGCCGAGCTCGGCGTACACGTTCGAGCCCGGCGCGACGCCGTGTTCGCGCAAGCTGGTGATCAGCGCGTCGACGCCGTCGCTTCGCGCCGGGTCGTACGGGCCTTCGGGCCGTCCGGCAACGAAGCCCGAGTGATAGATCAGGAAGTTCACGTCCGGGAACCGCCGCGCGACGCGCCCGATGTCGACGCAGGTCGAATGCTCGTACGAGCGCGGCCCGAACGGCAGCCCCTTGTGGATCGCGATGTTGCGCACGCCCAGCCTGCGCGCGCGCTCGATCATCGCCAGCCCCGGCTCGTCGTCCATGAAGAAGCCGCGTCCGTCAGGTCCCCACTGCGTGTACGTCTTCCATGCCGATACCCGCCAGCGCTCGGCGAGCTCGTCCATCGACTCGAGGTCGCCCGGCTGGTTGGGATTGACCCGCCCGTGCAGCAGCATCCGGTGCGTTCCCTGCAGCTGCTCGACGATTCGCGCCGTCGCGGCCGCTTCCTCGATCTTCAGCGGTTCGGCAGCCGCAGTCGACGGCACGAACGACAGCACGACCAGATCGGTATCGGAGTCGAGGAACACGTCCTTGATGAACTCGTCGGCGCCCAGGCACTGCAGATAGTCCAGCCCCGGCGAGTCGGCCGCGGCGCAGCCCTTGTTGCGCGCAAAGCCGGCGAGCGGGCGCGCTCCCGCAGGCAGCGCACGGGTCCACGCGCCGGTCGGGTTCACGAAGTGGCCCTGCACGTCGAAGATGAAGTCGTCGCGCTCCAGCGCCGATCGCGCCAGCTGCAGATCCAGCGCCGATTCGCGGTCGAGCTCGTAGAAGCCGCCGGTCCGCTTCATCGCCGCGAACGCATCGTTCAGCGCAAGCAGCGTCGTCGCCGCACCGCACGCCGACACCAGGAA
>DATLGW010000274.1:0-3798 GCA_035540315.1 Burkholderiaceae bacterium
GTACCGGTTCGACGTCAACCATCCCGAGACGAACGGGATGATCGAGTACTTCGTGCGGCCGATGGACGGCATCACGCAGCGGTTCTCGTTCGACGACCTGATCGCGTATCGCGAAAGCTCCGGAATGCGTTTCCGCACCCGCCCGCCCGGCACCGTCGTCGGTCCGATCGGCAGCGGCTCGCTCGATCTGCCGCTCGCATGCGCGCGGGCCAAGGCGCTGGCGACGCGCCGGTTCAAGTTCACGGTGACCGGGCCGCACATGCTGGCCAAGACGCTGATCGATCGGCATTACGGCGACATCGCGCAGCTGGCGAACGCAATTGCCGACGTGCTCGCGCAGCAGGTCCGGCATCTGAACGCCGACGTCGTGCAGATCGACGAAGCGAATCTGCCCGGACACCCTGACGAATGGGAATGGGCCGCTGCCGCGATCAACCGCGTGCTCGACGCGGTGCCCGGCACGCCGGCGGTGCATCTGTGCTTCGGCAACTACGGCGGCCAGACGATCCAGAAAGGCAGCTGGGACCAGCTGATCCGCTACCTGAACGCGCTGCATGCCGATCACATCGTGATGGAGTGCGCGCACCGCCCGCCCGACGAGCTGCACGCGTTCAGGGAGCTCAAGGCCGACCTCGGCTTCGGGCTCGGCGTGGTCGACATCAAGGCGACCGACGTCGAATCGCCCGAGACGATCGCCCGCGCGATCGAGCGCGCGGAGCAAGTGCTCGGTGCCGGCCGCGTGCGCTACATTCACCCCGACTGCGGATTCTGGATGCTCAAGCGCTCGGTCGCCGACGCGAAGATCCGCGCGCTCACGCGCGGTCGGGACCTGTTCGAGCGCGCCGGGGGCTGAACGCGCGCGGTTCGCCGCCGTTCACTCCGGCTTCAGGCCCAGCGTCCTGACCAGCGTTGCGTTCGACTCGATCTCCTGCTGCACGAACGACGCGAATTGCGACGGCGTCATCGTCATCGGCTCCACGCCCATCGCGGCCAGGCGCTCCTGGATCTTCGCCGTCTGCAGCGTCGAGGCGACATCGGCGTATTGAAGGTCGCCGCGTCTCCGCATCTGATCGAGGGCGTTTTCCCCCGATTCCTGCAGGTCTACTCGCAGCGTTACCCCGGCGTCCACGTGAAGCTGAACGATGTCGTCGGCACGCAGGAAATCCTCGGGCGACTCGCGCGGGGCGACATCCATCTGGCTCAGGTCGTCGCCCGCGCGTTCCCTGCGGAAGCGCAGCACCTTCAGGTCTATCCGCTGTTGCCGACGGACATGCTGGCCGCATGCCATCCGGGAACGAGGCTCGGTCGCGCCGGGCGCATCGAGATCGCAGAACTCGCGTCCCGGCCGTTGCTGCAGATCACCGGCGATTTCGCGATCCGACGACTCTTCGACGCCGCGTGCCGCGTTGCGGGTTTCGAGCCGGAGATTCTGCTCGAGAGCCGCGCGCCGCACGCGCTACTCGCGCTCGCCGAAGCCGGCCACGGCATCGCGATCATCCCGTGTGCGCTGCGGACCCACCAGTACCGCTTGCGGATCGTTCGGATCCTGCATCGAGGCAAGCCGCTGCGAGAGCCGCTGGTGATGCTGGCGGACAGCCGTCGACCGCTGCGGCCGTACGGCGTTGCGTTCTGCGAGATGCTCGCGCGGCACGTGCGGAACGTCTTTCCGATCACGCGCTCGACGACCGGTACCCGCTCACCGACTCCGGCTAAGGCCGAGCGATCAGGATGAACGTGCGCATCGGGTAGGCGAGCCTGCCGGACGCCAGATAAGGCTGCAGCAACGCGATCACGTCTGCGGCAAACGCCGAGCGACCATCCTGCGACAGGCGCGCCACCGCATGTCGAGTCGACGGCGCGCCGACGGTGATCCCCTCGAGGAACGAATCGATCGATTCGAAGTCCGACACCCCGTCTTCGGCATGAAGATCGATTGATCGGAAGCCCGCGCTGCGCGCAGCGTCGCGGATCTCATCGGCATTCGAGAACGAACACGGCCGCCTCGCCGGCGCCGCGTCGGCACCTTGATTCTCGAGCGCGCGGACCAGCGCCTGATGGCCGAGGTTGTATTCGAGCGGGGCCCACATCGTTGCGCACAGCCGCCCCCGCGGCTCGAGAACGCGACGGATTTCCGCAAATCCGGCGACGCGGTCGGGGAGGAACTGCAGGCCCTGCAGGCACAGGCACAGATCGAACGAATGGTCGGCGAACGGCATCGTCAACGCGTTCGCGCAGTGCCAGTCGATCGCCGCGCCCATGTCCCGCGCCAGTCGAGCGGCGACGCTCAACATTGCCGCGTCGAGGTCCAGACCGGCCACGGCCGCCGGCTCGCCGATTCGACGCGCGGCAAGTCTCGCGCCGATGCCCGTCCCGCACGCCAGATCCAGCACCCGCTCTCCAGGCTGCGGATTCGCCAGGTCCACGACCCGTTCCGCGAAATGACGAAACATGCCCGGGACAAGGTGCTGCTCGTACGACTCGGCCGCCGTGGTGTCGATCGGCGCGTTCGGCATATCCAAGGCACTCTCCCATCAAGACCGCCTCGACCCGCGACCAGCGGTCAGGGCGGCTTCGGCACCGTCTGTGTGCGCTTGCGAACCACTATACGCCGCTCATTTCGGGCGCGCGCCACCGCCGCGGCGTGAGGCCGCCGGGCAATCTGCGATACTGAATACCGCCTGCGTTCTCGCCACCACCCGAACAGCGACGGCGAGCAGGCAGCGCATCATTCATTCGAGGCACTGACCAGATGACTTCGCTTCCTAAACGATTCGACGACGTCGAAGCGCTCGAAGAATTCATGACCCGCCCGTCGCGGGCGCTGGAGCGCGACCTCGCCGGCCTCGACGGCGACATCCTGGTGCTCGGCGTGGGCGGCAAGATGGGCCCGACGCTCGCGCGGATGGCCAAACGCGCCGCACCGGGCAAGCGCGTCGTCGGCGTCGCGCGGTTCTCCGAGCCGGGGGTCGCGGACGAGCTGCGCGCGCACGACATCGAGTGCCTCGCCTGCGACCTGCTCGATGCCGCCGCGATCGCGCGGCTGCCGAAGCTGCCGAACGTCGTGTTCATGGCGGGCCACAAGTTCGGCGCGACCGGCAACGAGTCGATGACCTGGGCGATGAACGCCGGCGTGCCGTACCTCGTCGCCGACGCGTTTCGCGACTCGCGGATCGTCGTGTTCTCGACCGCCTGCGTCTATCCGTACGTTGCAGTCGCCGGTCCCGGCGCGGACGAGCGCACGCCGGCGACGCCGCCGGCAGGCGACTATGCGAATTCATGCGTCGGGCGCGAGCGGATGTTCGAGTACGGATCGCGCAAATACGGCACGCCGGGTCGGCTGGTGCGGCTGTCGTACGCGATCGACATGCGCTACGGCGTGCTGTACGACGTCGCCAGCGCGGTCGCCGCCGGCCAGCCGCTCGATCTGACGATGGGCTTTGCGAACGTGATCTGGCAGGGCGACGCCAACGAGCAGTCGCTGCGGCTGCTCGCGCACTGCACGTCGCCGACCACGCCGATCAACATCACCGGACCGCGGGTCGCGATCCGCGAATTGGCGGCCGAGTTCGGGCGACGCCTGGGCCGCGAGCCGGTGCTGACCGGCCAGGAAGCCGATACCGCGTGGCTGCTCGACACGTCCGAATCGCAGCGGCTGTTCGGGCCGCCGTCGGTGCCGCTCGAGGCGATGATCGACTGGGTCGCCGACTGGGTCGCCCGCGGCAAGCCCAGCCTCGGCAAGGCCACGCACTTTTCGACGCGCGATGGCAAGTACTGACGTCAGTGAGCATCCACTGACGC
>DATLGW010000275.1:0-5406 GCA_035540315.1 Burkholderiaceae bacterium
TGACCGCGGTCACCGCGGCGCTGGCGCAGTGCTAGCGCGGATGGAGCGCTCGGCCGCGCGGCTCCGGCTTGCGCCGCTCGTTCTCTCCGCGGCGCTCGCGGTGTGCGTTGCGCCGGCGCAGGCGGGCAACCAGATCTACGAGCCGCTGAGCGATTCGATCCGGACCGCGCTGCGCGCGGCGGTGGCTGCAAGCGACCAGCTGGAACCGCGCTTCGCGTCGGTCAGCGAGCGCATCGACTGGCTGACCGACATGTCGGCTCGTTTGCCGCGGCGGCACAAGCCGGAGCTCGCCGGTCGCGTCGAGTTCCTGCGCGCGGTGCGCTACGAGGCGCAGCGCGCGGGGCTCGATCCGCAGCTCGTGCTGGCGCTGATCGAGGTCGAAAGCGGGTTCCGCAAGTACGCGGTGTCCACTGCCGGCGCGCGGGGCTACATGCAGGTGATGCCGTTCTGGACCGAGGTGATCGGCGACGGCGATCCGCGGCGGCTGTTCGACATGCGAACGAACCTGCGTTACGGCTGCACGATCCTGCGGCACTACCTCGACATCGAGAAGGGGGACCTGTTTCGCGCGCTCGGTCGCTACAACGGCAGCCTCGGGCGCCCGGAGTATCCGAATGCCGTGCTGCGCGCATGGCAGCGCTGGGCGTGGACGCTGCCCGCGCCGCGAATCGACGTCGCGACCTCGGGCAGCAAGGAGGAGCTTCGATGAATCTGGCGCAGCATCTGCAGCGGTGGGCGCAGGTCCGGCCGGCGCATCCGGCGATCCTGTTCGAAGGCCGCACGATCACCTATGGCGAGCTCGATTCGGCCGCGAACCGGCTGGCCCATGCGCTGCAGGCGCACGGGATCCGCGCCGGCGACCGGGTCGCGCTGTTCCTGCCGAACGTGCCCGAGTTCGCGGTCGTCTACTATGCGGCGCAGAAGCTCGGCGCGATCACGGTGTCGATCAACGCGATCTTCCGCGCGGCCGAAGTCGAGTACCTGGTCAACGACTCGGGCGCGGTCGCGCTGGTCACCGTGTCGGAGCTCGTGCAGCACGTGCCGCGCGCGCGCTGCCCGGCGTTGCGGCACGTGGTCGTCTGCGACGACGGCGAGCTGCCCGCGGGTGCCGATGCGACGCTGGGTACCTGGTCTGCCGGCCGGCCGGAACGCTTCGACGCGGCCGAGCGCGCGCCCGACGATCCGGCCGCGCTGCTGTACTCCTCGGGAACCACCGGGTTCCCGAAAGGCGTGACGCTGACGCAATCGAACATCGCGTCCAACATCGCGACCGCGGCCGGCTGCTCCGGCTACCGCGACGACGACCGGCTCGCGCTGTTCCTGCCGCTGTTCCACGTGTACGGGCAGAACTACATCATGAACGGCGCGGTGCTCGCCGGCGCGACGCTGGTGATGTTCCGCCGGTTCGTGCCCGACGTCGTGCTCGATTCGATCCAGCGCGACCGGATCACGATGTTCTTCGGCGTGCCGACGATCTTCATCGGGCTGCTGTCGATGGACCTGTCGCGCTGGGACCTGTCGTCGATCCGCTACGAGATGTCGGCCGCGGCGACGATGCCCGAGGAGGTGTCGCGGCGCTGGACCGAACGCTTCGGCCGGCGCGTGTACGAGGGCTACGGCTTGACCGAATGCTCGCCGTTCGCCTGCTACAACGATCGGGTCGAGCACCGCTTCGGCTCGGTCGGCCGAGCGGTCGACGGTTTCGAGCTGGCGATCTTCGACGAGCACGATCGCGAGGTGCCGCGCGGGCAGTGGGGCGAGATCGTGATTCGCGGCCCCGGCGTGATGAAGGGCTACTGGAACAAGCCGCAGGAAACCGCCGATGCGCTGCGCGGCGGCTGGCTGCATTCGGGCGACATCGGCCGGATGGACGACGACGGCTACGTGTTCATCGTCGATCGCGTGAAGGACATGATCAACGTGTCCGGCTTCAAGGTCTGGCCGGCCGAGGTCGAGCAGTACCTGTACCGGATTCCGGAGATCCAGGAATGCGCCGTGTACGGGATTCCGGATCCGGTCAAGGGCGAGCAGGTCGCGGTCGCGGTCGTGCCGCGCAAGGGCGCGCCGCTGTCGCCCGACGCGGTGATCGAGTTCTGCCGCGCGAACATCGCTGCCTACAAGGTGCCGGCGCAGGTCGACGTGGTCGACGAGCTGCCCAAGAGCGCGACCGGCAAGATACTGAAGCGCGTGCTGCGCGACCGCGCGAAGCCGGACCGCGACACTGCATGAACGAAGCCGACCGCGGCGCGCTCGCCGGCGCCGCGGCCTGCCGCCTACCGCGACGGAGCGCCGATGCCCGAACCGATTTTTCTCGACTACGACCGGCCCGCGCTCGATGCGCAATACAACAACCGGCTGAAGGTCCCGCATTTCCCGGAATACATCGAGCGCTGGCGGCGCGAGAGCGCCGCGGCGCGCAGCCGCCTCGACTGCCGCGCCGACGTCGCGTTCGGTCCGTCGGCGGCTGAGCGGCTCGACGTGTTCCCGGCCGCAGGCGGGCGCAGCGGCGGCGCGGGTTCGCCGGTGCTGGTGTTCATCCACGGCGGCTATTGGATGATGCTCGACAAGTCGGACGCCGACTACGTCGCTGCCGGATTCGTGCCGCAGGGAATCGCGACGGTCGTCATCAACTACGCGCTGATGCCTGCGGTGTCGATGGACGAGCTGGTCGCGCAGTGCCGGCGCGCGGTCGCATGGACGCTGAGACACGCCGGATCGTTCGGCGGCGATCCGGCGCGGGTCGCCGTCTGCGGTCATTCGGCCGGCGGCCATCTGACCGCAATGGTCGCTGCGACCGATTGGGCCGATCCGGCATCGTACGGCGCCGCCGAAGCGCCGCCGACGCGGCCGATCGGCGGCTATTCGCTGTCGGGCCTGCACGATCTCGAGCCGATCCGGCTCTGCTATCTGAACGACACGCTCGGGCTGTCGCCGATCGATGCCGCGCGCAACAGTCCGATGCGGCTGGCGCCGCCGCCGGACGGCTGCTGGATGCTCGCGGTCGGCGGCGACGAGGGACCCGAATACCTGCGCCAGACGTTCGGACTCGCGCAAGCCTGGGGCAGCCACGGACGGCGCCAGGTCGCCGCGCAGGTGCTCAAGCAGACCGACCACTTCATGATCGCCGACTGCCTCGACGATCCGGCCGCGCCGCTGACGGCAGCGATCGCGCACGACCTGCATTCGCGGCGCTGACGCGCGCGGTGCCGCGCACGTGTGATCGATCTCACATCGGTCGATTTGACGCCGAGCCGCATCCGCGGCCGGCGCAGCGCCAGTCCCCGATCCCCAGCCCGTTGAAACGCAAGCGCTTTTGTATCGCTGGCACGAACGCTGCGTAGGCGTTCCGTGGCTCGGCTCGCGCCGAGGCTACGCTCGATGCGGGAGCGCTGCCGGCCGTCCTGCGGGCGGCCGGCGCGTGACTTTTAGGCGGCTTCGGCCGCCTTTTTTTTGTTCGCGCGCCCGCCGCCGGCGGCCGAGCCGAGAGCGCGCCGCGGCACTTATTCTGGAAGTACCTTGCCCGGGTTCATCAGCCCGAGCGGATCGAGGGTGTGCTTGATCCGGCGCATCAGCGCGAGCTCGACCGGGGACTTGTAGCGCGCCGACTCGTCGCGGCGCAGCACGCCCAGGCCGTGCTCCGCCGAGATCGAACCGCCGGCGGCGGCGACCGCATCATGCACGAGCCGGTTGATCGCCGGCTGCAGCGACATGAAATCGTCGTCGCTGCGGTGCTCGGGCGGCGAGATGTTGTAGTGCAGATTGCCGTCGCCGAGGTGTCCGAACACGACCAGCCGGATGCCGGGGAATTCGCGCGCGATCGCCGCGGCGGTCGAGTCGACGAAATCGGCGACTGCCGAGATCGGCAGCGCGATGTCGTGCTTGATGTTCTTGCCCTCGGCCGCCTGCGCTTCGGAAATGCTCTCGCGCAGCTGCCAGAACTGACGCGACTGCGCGATCGATTGCGCGATCGCCGCATCCTGGATCAGCCCGTCCTCGAGTGCGCGCTCCATCAGCGCGCCGAATCGCTCGGTCGCATGCTGCTCGCTCTCGGAGTCGGAAGACTCGATCAGCACGTAGTACGGATGCGGCTGAGCGAACGGCCGCTGCGTGCCGGGAACGTGGCGCAGCACCAGCTCGATGCACAACTGCGAGATCAGCTCGAAGCCGGTCAGCGCGGCTCCGAGCATTCGCTGCGCGAGCTCGAGCAGGCGCGCCGCGGCAGCCGGCGACTCGACGGCCGCCATCGCAGTCACTTGCGCGGCCGGCAGCGGGAACAGCTTCATCGTCGCCGCAGTGATCACCCCCAGCGTGCCTTCGGATCCGATGAACAGGTCGCGCAGATCGTAGCCGGTGTTGTCCTTGCGCAGCCCGCGCAGGCCGTCCCAGACCTCGCCGTCTGGCGTCACGACCTCCAGCCCCAGGCACAGCTCGCGCGCGTTGCCGTAGCGCAGCACCGCGGTGCCGCCGGCGTTCGTCGCCAGATTGCCTCCGATCGTGCAGCTGCCTTCGGCGCCCAGGCTCAGCGGAAACAGCCGGCCCGCGTCGCGCGCGATCTGCTGCAGGCGCGCGAGCACCAGCCCGGCTTCGACCGTCGCGGTGTTGTTCACCGGATCCAGCACCCGGACCCGATTCATCCGCGCCAGCGACAGCACGACCGCCGAGCCCGACTCGTCGGGAACCGATCCGCCGCTCATGCCGGTATTGCCGCCCTGCGGCACGATCGGCACGCGGTGCGCGGCGCACCAGCGCACCAGCGTCGCGACCTCCTGCGTCGATCCGGGCTGAACGACGGCGCGCGCGCGGCCGTGCCAGCGTTTGCGCCAGTCGATCAGGAACGGCTCGGTGTCGGCCGCGTCGGTCAGGATCCGGCCGACGCCGGCGGGCAGCTTCAGGTCGCTCATCGATCGTATTATCGCCGACGCCGGATCCGCGGCAGCATCGACAGGAAGCCTCCGAGATGGCACGCACCGCGCTGTTCGCCTGGCTGCACCGCCAGCTGCGACTTGCGTCGCTGGCGAATCGAATGTCGCTTCCGGCGGCCGATCTGCTCGATGCGATCGGATCGCGCCGCGGCGCAACCCGCGCAGCGCCGGTTGTGCGCCCCCGGCGGCGCCGACTGCTGCAGGCGTCGGCGGCCGGCGGCGTCGCTGCGCTGGCCGGCTGCGTGTTGCCGCCGCGGGCCGATCCGCGCGAGCCGCCGGTCGTTGTCGTCGGCGCCGGCATTGCCGGGCTGACCGCTGCGTGGCGGTTGGCCGGCGCCGGCGTTCCGGTCCGCGTGTTCGATGCGCAGCCGCGAATCGGCGGCCGGGTGCTGACGCTTCGAAGCGGCCTGCCGCCGGGCCAGCATGTCGAGCTCGGGGGCGAGTTCATCAACTCGGATCATGCGAATCTGCTCGGGCTGTGTCG
>DATLGW010000276.1:0-8257 GCA_035540315.1 Burkholderiaceae bacterium
ATCCAGGTCCTCGTCATCGAAACAGTACTTGACCTCGTCGGTCATCACCTCGCGCACGCGCGTCTGCGGCCCCTTGCCTTTGCCGACGCCGCGGACCGCGATGTCACGGTCGGTGATCATCCCGACGAGCCGGTGCCAGCCCAGCTGCGCCCGCCGCACGCCGGCCGAGGCGGGAGCGCCTCGTGCTCCCGGTGGAGTTCAGACCGATCCGGGGGGCCTCGATCGGGCGTGCCGCGGCAGGATCGCCGCTCGCGAAAGCCCGGCGGCGTTGCGACGCGCCCGTCGAGGATCGACAATGGAAGACATCCTGCTCTTGTGCACGGGAGGGCTCCGAGATGGTTTCGAAGCTGCAGTCCGTCGCTCTGTCCCCCGATGCGGTCCTCGAGTACGTCGAGCAGGGAGACCGGTCGGCGATCCCGGTGATCCTGCTCCACGGCCTCAGCGACTCGTGGCGCTCGTACGAGCGCGTGCTGCAGCACCTGCCCGATTCGATTCATGCATTCGCGCTGTCGATGCGCGGTCACGGCAGCTCGGGACATCCTGCAGACGGCTACCGGCCGCGGGATTTCGCGGCCGACGTCGCCGCGTTCATGGACCGGCTGTCGATCGATGCCGCGGTCATCGTCGGCCACTCGCTCGGCAGCGCGGTCGCGCAGCGGTTCGCGATCGACCAGCCGCAGCGCGCGCTCGGGCTCGTGCTGGTCGGCGCGTTCGCCAGCTTGCCGCGCAATCCGGCGGCGCACGAACTGTGGAGCGTCGTGTCGTCGCTGACCGATCCGGTCGACGTCGATTTCGTCCGGGAGTTCCAGCAGAGCACGCTCGCGCAGCCGGTGCCGCCGGAGTTCTTCGAGACCGTGGTCCACGAAAGCCTGAAGCTGCCGGCCCGGGTCTGGCGGGCGACGGTCGAGGGCTCGCTGCAGGACGACTTCTCGGCGCAGCTGCATCGGATCGCCGCACCGACGCTGATCGTCTGGGGCGAGCACGATCAGACCGCCGGGCGCAGCGAGCAGGACGCGCTGACATCGGCGCTGCCGAACGCCCGGCTCGTCGTCTACCCGGACGCCGGACACGGGCTACATTGGGAGGAGCCGCAGCGGTTCGCCGCCGACCTCGCCGGCTTCGTCGATGCAACGGTCGCCGCGAGCGGCGCAGTCGGGATTCGCGCGAACGCCGCGCCGACAACGCCGCGCCGCTGAACGAGACGGCGCGTCAGATCGTCAGGAAACCGCCGTCGACCGGCACGATCGCGCCGGTGATGAAGCGCGCCGCGTCCGAGCACAGGAACATGATCGGGTCGGCGACCTCGTCGGGTTGGCCCCACCGCGCCATCGGCGTGCGCGCGACGATCATCGCGTTGCGCGACTCGTCGTCGCGGGCGCCGCGCGACAGGTTGGTGACGATCCATCCCGGGGCAACCGCGTTCACGCGGATCTGGTCGGCCGCATAGGCGCCGGCGAGCGACATCGTCAGCTGCCGGACCGCGCCTTTCGATGCGGAATATGCCGGCGACTTGGGACCGCCGAAATACGACAGCATCGATGCGATGAAGAGGATCGAGCCGCCGCCGCTGCGCGCGAGCAGCGGCCGGGCCGCGGTCGCGACGCGCATGCCGCCGCTGACATTGACCGCGAGCACCTGCTCGAAGACGGTCGGATCGAACTCGGCATCGCGGCGGATGATGCCGGCGCAGTAGACGACGACGTCGAGCCGCGGCAGCGGCTCGATCAGCGCCGGGATCGCTGCGGTGTCGAGCACGTCCAGCCGCACCAGTTCGATGTCGGCGAACGCTGCGTTCGCCAGCGCCTCGCCCAGCTCGGCTTCCGACACGCCGGTCGCGATCACGCGCGCGCCGGCGCTCCGGAACGCCTGTGCGGTCGCCGCGCCGATGCCGGTGGTGCCGCCGACGATCAGTGCGACCCGGCCCGAGAAATCGAACTTCGCTTGCATGTTGCGCGTTGCAGCTGCGATCGTGCGTCGCATGAACGTCCCGACGGCATTGTAGCCTGCGGGTTCATCCGGAACGATTGCGCGCCTGCCGGACCAGATGTCGTCCGACCGCCGCGCCGCCGGCGCCCACCAGCGCGGCCATTCCCCAGAACAGCAGCGACACGCCGAACAGCCCGCCCAGCGCGCCGAACGCGCCCGGCAGCACGGTCTGCGTCCCGTTGACGAGCATCACCCGCAGGCCGGCCGCCTCGCCGATCCGATGCGGCGGCGCGACCCGGTGCAGGATCGACAGCACCATCGGCTGCGAGATGCCCAACCCCAGGCCCAGCACGAACGACAGCGCGATCAGCGTCTCGAGCGTGTCGAAGCGCGGATAGAACGCATACACGCCCGCGGCCACGACGTGCGCGACCAGGATCGCCCGCCACTCGGACATCTGCGCCAGGAACAGCGGCAACACCAGGCGCACGACCAGCGTCGCGACCGAGAACGCGCCCAGGATCAGTCCGATTCCCGACGCGGAGATCCCGACGCTCGCGCCGTAGATCGGCACCAGGAACTGATGCACGTCCCACGCCGCCGACAGCAGCGCGACCGCAAGATACAGCCGCCGCAGCTCGGCGGTGCGCAGCAGGTCCCAGATCCGCAACGGGCCGCCCTGCGCGCGCGTGTAGCCCAGCGCCGACAATTCCGACCGGCGCTGATGCAGCCGCCACAGCGTCGCGATCGGCGCGAGCGCGATCACGCCGAACGCGAGCCGATAGCCGAGCCCGTCGATCAGGAATCCGGCGGCGGTCGGGCCGATGAAGCCCGACACCGAGAATCCGATCGCCAGCAGCGTGAACACGTGCCGCCGATCGTCGGGGCCGCCAAGCTCGCCGGCGAGCTTCTGCGCACACAGGTGATAGGCCAGAAAACCGACGCCGACCAGCACGGCGGTCACGTACAGCGTCGCGAGCGACAACCACACGAACGGCACCAGGATGCCCGCGATCACCAGCACGACGCCGGCCGTCATCGGCCAGCGCACGCCGGTGCGGTCGATCCAGCGCCCTCCGGGAATCGCGAGCAGCGTCGGCAGCAGGCTGTACATCGACAGCAGCAGCCCGACCGTCAGCGTCGACGCCTGCAGGCCGATCGCGGTCAGCGTCATCGCGACCCGCGCGCCGGCGAACGCCGCATGCGCGAGCACCGTCAGTACGATCAGTTCGTTCAGGCCAATCGGTCCGATCGGCCGCGACGGCCGTGGCAGGGTCGACAATCGCGCGCGCCCTCAGGCAGGCCCCTCCCGCGATCCCGTCAGATGCGCGAGGCCACCCACTGCGGAACCGACGCGAGCGCCTGCGGCAGCTTCGCCGGCTCGGTACCGCCGGCCATTGCCATGTCCGGCTTGCCTCCGCCCTTGCCGCCGACCTGCTGCGCGACGTAATTGACCAGCTCGCCGGCCTTGATGCGGCCAGTCGCGTCGGACGTCACGCCCGCGGCCAGCTGCACCTTGCCGTCGGCGACCGCCGCCAGCACGATCGCAGCCGACTTCAGCCGGTCCTTCAGCTTGTCCATCGTCTCGCGCAGCGCCTTCGCGTCGGCGCCTTCGAGCGATGCCGCCAGCACGCGCAGTCCCTTGACCTCGATCGCCTGGTCCGCGAGCTCGTCGCCGCGGCTGCTCGCCATCTTCGACTTCAGCCGCGCGAGCTCCTTCTCCATCGCCTTCGACTGCTCGATCAGCTGCGCAATCTTCGCGGTCAGCTCGGCCGACGGCGCGCGAACCGCAGCGGCCGCTTCGGCGAGTCGCGCATCGAGCTGCTGCACGTATGCGAGCGCGTTGTCGCCCGTGACCGCCTCGACCCGGCGGATGCCGGCCGCAACGCCGCCTTCGGAGACGATCTTGAACAATCCGATGTCGCCGGTGCGCACCACGTGGGTGCCGCCGCACAGCTCGCGCGACGAGCCGATGTCGAGCACCCGCACCGAGTCGCCGTATTTCTCGCCGAACAGCGCGACTGCGCCGCCCTTGACGGCCGCATCGAACGCCATCAGTTCGGCCCGGGTCGCCGCGTTCTGCAGGATCTCCCGGTTGACGATCGTCTCGACCTCGCGGATCTGCGCATCGGTCATCGGCGAGTGATGCGAGAAATCGAATCGCGTGCGCTCGGCGTCGACCAGCGAGCCGCGCTGCTGCACGTGCGGGCCCAGCACTTCGCGCAGCGCCTTGTGCAGCAGATGCGTGGCCGAGTGGTTGCGCATCGTCTTCGCCCGCGCGACCTCGTCGACCGCTGCGCGCACCTGCATGCCGACCTCGAGCGTGCCCGCTTCCACGCGCCCCTCGTGACCGTAGGCGTCGGCGCCGAGCTTGCGCGTATCGAGCACCGCGAAGCGCGCCGCGCCGCCGCCGATCACGCCGCGATCGCCGACCTGTCCGCCCGATTCCGCGTAGAACGGCGTGCGGTCGAGCACCACGGTCGCCTGCTCGCCGGCGCCGGCGCGCTCGACCCGCCGGCCGTCCACGTACAGCGCGACCACGCGCGCATCGTCCGCGAGCCGCTCGTAGCCGACGAACTCGGTCGGCGGCCCGTCGTACTCGAGCGTGTCGCCCATCTTGAACTTGCCGGCGGCGCGCGCCTGCTCGCGCTGACGCTGCATCGCCGCCTCGAAACCGGCCTCGTCGACCGCGACGCCGCGCTCGCGGCAAACGTCGGCCGTCAGGTCCAGCGGAAAGCCGAACGTGTCGTACAGCCGGAATGCGGTCTCGCCGTCCAGCCGCCGGGTCCCGCCCGCCAGCGCCTGCTCCAGGATCGCCATTCCATGCTCGAGCGTCTCGCCGAAACGCTCCTCTTCCTGCCGCAGCATGTCGGCGACGTACTGCTGCACCGACGCGAGCTCCGGATACGCGTCTCCCATCGCCTCGACCAGATCCGGGACCAGCCGGTGGAAGAACGGTCGGGTCTGGCCGAGCTTGTGCCCGTGGCGCAGCGCGCGCCGCGCGATCCGCCGCAGCACGTAGCCGCGGCCTTCGTTGCCGGGCAGCACCCCGTCGACGATCAGGAACGCGCAGGCCCGGATGTGATCGGCAATCACGCGCAGCGACGGGCTCGACCGATCGGTGGCGCCGGTCTCGCGCGCGGCCGCGCGGATCAGCTGCTGGAACAGATCGATGTCGTAGTTGCTGTGGACGCGCTGCAGCACCGCGGCAATGCGCTCGAGCCCCATCCCCGTGTCGACACACGGGCGCGGCAGCGGCGTCAGCGTGCCCGACGCATCGCGCTCGAACTGCATGAACACCAGGTTCCAGATCTCGACGTAGCGGTCGCCGTCGGCATCCGGCGATCCGGGCGGCCCTCCGGCGACCTCCGGACCGTGGTCGTAGAAGATCTCCGAGCACGGGCCGCACGGACCGGTGTCGGCCATCTGCCAGAAATTGTCCGACGCATAACGCGCGCCCTTGTTGTCGCCGATGCGCACGATGCGCTCAGGCGGCACGCGGATCTCGTCGGCCCACACGCGGTACGCGTCGTCGTCCTCGTGATAGACCGTGATCCACAGCCGCTCGGGCGGCAACCGGTAGACCTCGGTCAGCAGCTGCCACGCATAGCGGATCGCGTCGCGCTTGAAGTAGTCGCCGAAGCTGAAGTTGCCCAGCATCTCGAAGAACGTGTGATGGCGCGCGGTGTAGCCGACGTTCTCGAGGTCGTTGTGCTTGCCCCCGGCGCGCAGGCTGCGCTGCGACGAGGTCGCGCGCCGGTACGGGCGCTGCTCCTTGCCCAGGAACACGTCCTTGAACTGCACCATGCCGCTGTTCGTGAACAGCAGCGTCGGATCGTTCGACGGCACCAGCGAGGACGACGGGACGATCGTGTGACCCGCCGACTCGAAGAACCGGAGGAACTTCTCGCGGATGTCGGCCGACTTCATCTTGTTGATTTCGTGCAGTTTTCCAGGCAATCGGCGAGGATATCACGAGCGCCGGCGGGCGCCGGAGCCGCGGACGGCTGCGGCGGGCGGCGGCAGCGCTCGGGATCCGCCAAAAAAAATCCCGCCGGGGGCGGGATAAGGGGAATGCCCGCTTCGAAGCGGGCCGAGGGGAGGCGGTGACCGCAGCGGCATGCGAAAAAACCGCTACCATCTGCATCCGTCGCATCCAACTGTAGGTGGCCCCCCGGTTACCGCTGCCGGGCGCGGCGTAACTGATGTAAAGAGATGTAACGACCCGATGCCGCGCTCGCTCGAAGGAATCCGCGTCCTCGACCTGACTCGCGTGCTCGCCGGCCCCTGGTGCGCGCAGAACCTCGCGGACCTCGGTGCCGAGGTGATCAAGATCGAACGTCCCGGCGCCGGCGACGACACCCGCGGCTGGGGGCCGCCGTTCCTGAAGGCACGCGACGGCAGCGACACCGCCGACGCCGCCTATTATCTGGCCGCGAACCGCGGCAAGCTGTCGGTGACGGTCGACCTGTCGCGGCCCGAGGGGCAGCGGATCATCCGCGACCTGGCCGCCGGCAGCGACGTGCTGCTGGAGAACTACAAGGTCGGCCAGCTGCGCAAGTACGGGCTCGACTACGACAGCCTGCGCGCAGTGAACCCGCGGCTGGTCTACTGCTCGATCACCGGCTTCGGGCAGACCGGACCGTGGTCGCATCGCGCCGGCTACGACTTCATCATCCAGGGGCTCGGCGGCTTCATGTCGGTCACCGGCGAGGCCGACGATCGCCCCGGCGGCGGTCCGCAAAAGGCCGGCGTCGCGGTGTCGGACCTGATGACCGGCATGTATGCGACGCAGGCGGTGCTCGCCGCGCTGCTGCACCGGCACGCGAGCGGCGAAGGCCAGTACATCGACCTGGCGCTGCTGGACGTGCAGGTCGCGATGATGGCGAACATGAACACGAACTACCTGGTCAGCGGCGTGCCGCCGCGCCGCTGGGGCAACGCGCACCCGAACATCGTGCCGTACCAGACGTTCAGGGCGAGCGACGGCTGGATCATCGTCGCAGTCGGCAACGACGAGCAATATCGGCGCTTTTGCGAAGCCGGGGGCCGCCCCGAGCTGCATCGCGATCCGCGGTTCGCGAAAGTGTCGGACCGCGTGCGCAACCGCGACACGCTGGTGCCGCTGCTCGAGCAGATGGTCTCGCAACTGAGCTCGCAGCAGTGGATCGACGCGCTCGAGCAGGCCGGCGTGCCGTGCGGGCCGATCAACGATCTGGCGCAGGTGTTCGAGAATCCGCAGGTGCGCGCGCGCGGGCTTCGGATCACGCTCGAGCGCGACGACAGCGGCCCGGTTCCGCTGGTCGCGAACCCGGTGAAGTTCTCGGCGACGCCGGTCGCCCAGACGCTGCCCCCGCCTCGGCTGGGGCAGCACACCGAGCAGGTGCTGCGCGAGCGGCTGGGGCTGGACGCGCGGCAGCTCGCGACGCTTCGCGAGCAGGGAGTGATCTGATGCAAGCGTTCGCGCCGGGGTTCCGCTCGCCGTCGTGGTCGCGTACCGCGACGGTGATCGGCGTGATCGTCACGCTGGTCGCGTTGACGCTGGCCTCGGCGGTGTGGCTGTCGGTGCAGTTCGAGCGCAGCGAATCGCAGGACCGGGTGAACCGGCAGGCCAGCCGCGCCGCGGTCGCGATCCACGCCCGCTTGACCGAGACCGAGCAGGCGCTCAAGCAGGCGGCGCCGCGGCTCGCGTCGTCGCCGGTCGAGTTCCAACGGGTCACGCGCGAGCTGATGGAAGCGAACCCGGCGCTGCTGCACATCGAGCTGCGGATGCCCGACGGCGCGATGATCTGGAGCGCGAAGGCGCCGCCGCCGCGGGCGACGCTGACGCTGCAGCAGCGCACCAAGCTCGGCTACGAGTCGTGGATCGCGTTCGATGCGGCGTCGCGGTTCGGTCGGGCGACCTATGCCAGCCCGTACTACGTGCAGATCCCCGACACCTCGGGCTTCCAGGTGCTCGAGCTCGCGGTCCCGGTCACGGTGCCCGATCGTCAGCTGCTGGTGGCGGTGCACTCGGTGCCGAAGCTGCTCGAGCACTTCCCACCGCCGGACGTCTCGGGGGACAACGTGCTGTCGCTGACCGAACCCGACGGCACGTCGATTGCGCGGCAGTCGACCGCTGCCGGCGCCCGCGGCGGCCCGACCGCGACCGCGTCGATCGAGCTGCCGGGCACGACGATGCTGCTGCGCGCCGAGAGCCTGCTCGGCGAGCCGAAGCTGGTGCCGAACCTGCTGACGGGGATGCTCGCGCTGGTGTCGATCGCGCTCGGGATCGCCGGTTTCCTGCTGTGGACCGACGTCACGCGCCGCACGCGGGCCGAGCGCGCATTGC
>DATLGW010000277.1:0-6289 GCA_035540315.1 Burkholderiaceae bacterium
GCTTGCGGATCCGCGCATCGAGCTGGTCGATCTCCTCGGCGTTCATGCCGGCCGCCGGCTCGTCGAGCAGCAGCATCGACGGCGACGACGCGAACGCGCGCGCGAATTCGAGCCGGCGCTGCTCGCCGAACGCGAGGCTGCCGGCGAGCTCGTCGCACTTGTGCGCGAGATCGAAGAACTCCAGCACCCGTCCGATCTGCTCGCGCGTGCTGCCGCCGCCGCCGAGCCAGCGCTTGGCCGGATTCTGCCGGCGCTGCTCGGCCGAATTCTGCGCGACCCACAGGTTCTGCCACACCGTCAGCTGGCCGAACAGGCGGATGTTCTGGAACGTGCGCGCGATGCCCAGCGCGACCCGCTCGTGCGGCGGCCGATCCGAGATGTCCTGCCCGTTGAAGATCACGCGGCCCGAGGTCAGCGGGAACAGGCCGCAGATCAGGTTGACCGTCGTGCTCTTGCCCGAGCCGTTCGGCCCGATCAGGCCGAGCACCTCGCCCTGCCTCACCTGCAGCTGCAGGTCGTGGACGGCGCGCACGCCGCCGAAGTGCTTGGTCAGCCCCTGCAGCTCAAGCACCGGGCGCCTCCTTGCGGCTGAGCGGCGGCGCCTGCCGGCGGCCGGCGAACAGCCGGCGCAGCAACGCGCTCGCGCGCGGATCGAGCAGCCCGCGCGGGCGAACGTTCATCGCCAGCACGATCAGCCCGCCGAACAGCAGGTTGCGCCAGTCGCCCATGAACCGCAGCCCCTCGATCAGGAATCCCTGGATGAAGATCACCGCGAGCAGCGTGCCGAACACGCTCGACAGGCCGCCGAGGATCGGGTACGCGATCGCGAACGTCGCCAGCGCGACGCCGAACTGCACGTGCTCGATGTGGGTCGTGTAGTGCGCGAAGATGCCGCCGCCGATCCCCGCGATCAGCCCGCCGATCGTCATCGCCGACACCTTGACGGCGGTGATGTTGATGCCGGTGCTCTGCGCGGCCAGCTCGTCCTCGCCGACCGCGCGCATCACCGCGCCGGCGCGCGATCGGTCGAGCCACCACAGCGCCGCCATCACCAGCGCGACCACGGTCCAGATGAAGATCACGACGTCGAGCGTGCTCCAGCCGTTCTCGGGGAAGTACCGGATCTGGCGGAACCCTTCGGCGCCGTGCGGGCCGAGCTTGAGGTTGCCGGCGTCGACCTGATAGGTGAAGTTGAAGAAGAACAGCCGCACCGCCTCGCCGAACGCGGTCGTCGCGACCACCAGCATCAGCCCCTTGACCCGCAGCGCCGGAAACCCGACTGCGCAGGCGACCAGCCCCGACACCAGCGCGGCGACCAGCAGCGCCGGCACCAGCGCCCAGCCCGCGAGCACCGTCAGCATGCCGGCGACGTAGGCGCCGATCGCGAAGAAGCCCGCCTGCGCGAGGCTCACCTGGCCGGTCAGCAGCACGCAGTACGCCGACAGTCCCAGCAGCGTGTGCACGCCGATGATCTGTGCGAGCCCGAGGTAGAAATCCATCGCTCGCCGCCTCCTCAGTCGCGCGCGGCGTGCGACGAGAACAGGCCGCCGGGCCGGAACACCAGGAACGCGAACAGCAGCAGCATGATGTACAGGTCGCGCTCGGTCACGCCGCGGAAGAACTGGAAGAAGTTCTCGAGCCCGCCGACGATCAGCCCGGCGACGATCGCGCCCGGAATGCTGCCCAGCCCGCCGATCACCGTGACGATCAGCCCCTTGACCGTCAGCGGCAGCGACAGCAGCGGCGACAGCATGCCGATCGCCGCGCCGGTCATGGCACCGGCGATTCCGCCGAGCACGCCGGTGATCACGAACGTCTGCAGGTTCACCGCGGTGACGCTGATGCCGCACAGCTGCGCGGCGACCGCCTGCTGCGACACCGCGCGCGTCGCCAGCCCGAGTCGCGTGCGGTACAGCAGCGCCAGCAGCAGCGCCATGCACACGCAACCGAGCAGGAACACGAACACCAGGTCGCCGCGGATGTTGAACTCGCCGGCGTGGAAAATCACGTCGGAGAACAGCGCCGGGTAGCTCATCGGGATGCCGTCGGTCGCGTGCACGATCAGCTCGTCGATCAGCAGCAGCAGGCCGACGGTCGACATCAACGTCGCCAGCGGATTGGCGAGCGGAATGAACCTGAAGCCGACGACGTAGACCATCGCCCCGATCACGCCGCCGGCCAGCGCGGCGAACACGAACACGACGACCGCCGGCGCCTTGAACACGGAGAGGATCAGCAGGCTCGCATACGCGGCGCCGATCGACGCCGCCGCATACGACAGGTTGATCTTGTGCATCACGCCGAAGATCAGCGTGAAGCCGATGCCGAGCAGCGCATAGGTCGCGCCGAACAGCACGCCGTCGCCCACCGACTGGATCGCGTCGATCAGATCGAGATAGTCCAAACGCTCCCCCTCGCGCCGTGCGAAACGGCGAGCAGCACGCGGCGGGCGGGCTGTCGCGGCAGCCCGCCGCCTCCGTCAGCGTGCGAGTCCCCTTACGGCTTGTGCAGGACGGCCCAGCTGCCGCCCTTCGCATGCACGTACAGGAACGGCTTGATCGCCTCGCGATCGTCGGTGCGGCCGATCCTGCCGAGCAGCCCGTTCGTTTCCTTCAGCGCAGCCAGTCCGGCCCGCATCTTCTCGCGGTCGGCCTGCACCGTGTCGGGGCGCGCCATGATCTTCTGCTTCTCGATCACGTCCTTCAGGATGAACATGATCTCGTAGGCCGCGGCGCTGTGCAGATCGGCGCTGCCGCCGAATTTCGCGACGTTCTCTGCCGCCTTCGTCGCCTCCGGCGTGACCGGCGCGAAGCTGGTCGGGATGATGATGCCTTCGGCCTGCTTCGCGCAGCCCTGCAGCGTCTCGATGCTCGATGACGACGTCAGCCCGACCAGCAGTTTCGGCCGGACGTTCTGACGCTCCATTTCCTTCAACACGCCGCAGGTCGTGAACGGATGCGCGGAGATCGCGACGATGTCGGGGTTCGCGCGCCGCATCTCGCGCACCTGCGTCGAGAACGTCGTGTCGTTCAGCAGCCACTCGGCCGTGCCCAGCACCTGGAAGCCGTTCGCTTCGGCCTGCGACTTGATCACGCCGTAGGTCGCGTTCGAATGCGCGAAGTCCTTCTCGACGCCGCCGTAGACGGTCTTGAGCTCCGGGTGCTTCGCCTTGACCCACGCCATCAGCGACTTGTACATCTCGAATTCGCTGGGCACGTTGCGGAACGCCCACTCGGAGATCTTCGCCAGCCCGCCCTTGGCGGCCACGTCGGCGAAGATCGGGAACTGCAGCCCGCTGTCGGACGCGTCGCCGACCTTCTTCTGCAGGATGCCGAACAGCGATTCGGCCACGTTCGAGCAGGTCGGACCGACGGCGACGAACGCATCGGTCGACGCGATCCGGCGCACGACCGAGATGCCTTCCTCGGCGTTGCAGCGGTCGTCGAGGAACTCCACGGTGAGCTTCGCCTTGCTGCCGTCGCCGAGCGTCACGCCGCCGGCCTTGTTGATCTCCTCGGCGGCCGCCTTCATTGCCGCTTCGCTGTTGACGCCGAACACCCGCACGACGCCGGACTTGGCGCCGAAACCGGTGATCTTGACGGTGCGCTCCTGCGCATCGGCTGCTGCCGGGACGAGCGCGGCCGCGCCGGCGAAAAGCGCAGCCACCGCGATAGACAGGATCCTCATCTGATCTCCTCCTTCGTGAACCGGATGGCCGTTGTTCGAACTCTGTTCCCCTGCGTCCGGCCATCGATCGCGCGCAGGTTCGATTCGTGACGGGCAGCGTAATGACCCCTGCGTTGTCTGGCAAGACTTTCCGTGCCGCCGTCCGTGGGCACTGCACTGCAACATCGGCAGCCGGCGGCCGGGTCGACGCGCCGCTTGCTGGGACACGCCACGGATCGATATGCTTGCCGCGACACGGCACAAGCCGGTTCACTGCGGCGAGGATCTCGGATCGTTGCCGCCACCACGCGAGGAAGGAGGGACCATGGCGCTGTTCAGCACCGGGCTGGAACCGAACGCTGCCAATTTCGCGCCGTTGACGCCGCTGTCGTTCCTGCCGCGCGCGGCCGACATCCATCCGGACCGGACCGCGGTCATTCACGGCACGTCGCGTTACAGCTACCTCGAGTTCTATGCGCGGGCGCGCCGCCTGGCGTCGGCGCTCGCCGCGGCCGGCGTGCGCGCCGGCGACACGGTTGCCGTGATGCTGCCGAACGTGCCGGCGATGCTGGAAGCCCACTACGCCGTGCCGATGCTCGGTGCGGTGCTGAACACGATCAACACGCGGCTGGAGGCGGCGACGATCGCCTACATCCTCGACCATGGCGAGGCGAAGGTGCTGATCACCGATCGCGAGTTCGCCGCGCAGGTCGGCCCGGCGCTGGAGCAGCTCGATCGGCGGCCGCGGGTGATCGACGTGGTCGACCCGCTGTACACGGGCCCCGGCCAGCCCCTCGGCAGCGCCGATTACGAGACGTTCATCGCCAACGGCGACCCGAAGTTCGAATGGGCGCCGCCGGCCAACGAATCCAGCGCGATCGCGCTGAACTATACGTCCGGCACCACCGGCAACCCCAAGGGCGTCGTCTATCACCATCGCGGCACGTTCCTGGAGGCGGTCGGCAACGTGATGGCCTGGCCGCTGCCGGCGAAACCGGTGTACCTGTGGACGCTGCCGATGTTCCACTGCAACGGCTGGTGCTTCCCGTGGTCGGTGACTGCGATGGCCGGCACCCACGTGTGCCTGCGCAAGGTCGATCCGGCGCTGATCTTCCCGATGATCGTCGAGCACGGCGTCACGCACATGTGCGGCGCCCCGACGGTGCTGAACATGCTGATCTCGGCGCCCGCCGAGCAGCGGCGCGTGTTCGACCACGTCGTCGACATCCAGACCGGCGGCTCGCCGCCGCCGGCCAAGGTCATCAAGGGCATGGAGGAGCTGGGCTTTCGCGTCACGCACATCTACGGCATGACCGAGCTGCAGGGCCCGTCGACGCTGTGCGTGCCGCAGGACGATTGGCAGGGCCTGGCGCTGGAGGACCGGGCGGCGCTGACCGCGCGGCAGGGCGTGCGTTACCCGGTCGTCGACGGGCAGATGGTCGCGGACCCGCGCACGATGGCGCCGGTGCCGCGCGATGGCAAGACGATCGGCGAGATCATGATCCGCGGCAACACGGTGATGCTCGGTTACCTGAAGGAGCCGAAGGCGACCGCCGACACGTTCCGCGGGGGCTGGATGCACACCGGCGACCTGGCGGTCGAGCATCCGGACGGCTACATCGAGATCAAGGACCGCGCCAAGGACATCATCATCTCGGGCGGCGAGAACATCTCGAGCGTCGAAGTCGAGATCGCGCTGTACAAGCACCCGGCGGTGCAGCTCGCCGCCGTGGTCGCGCGTCCGGACGAGAAATGGGGCGAGACGCCGTGCGCTTTCGTTCAGCTCAAGCCGGGAGCGCATGCGACTGCAGAGGAGCTGATCGCGTTCTGCCGCGAGCAGCTGGCGCACTTCAAGGCGCCGAAGTCGGTCGTGTTCGGTCCGCTGCCCACGACGGCGACCGGCAAGATCCAGAAGTTCACGCTGCGCGAGCGCGCGCGAAAGCTGCCTGCCGCATCCTGAGCCGCCCGGCGCCCGTTCAAGCGCCGCGAACGGTCGCTATCCGTGCCGCGGCGCCGCCGGGCATTCGGACGACTGCTCCAGGTCTGCGCGCCGCGGCGGCAGCGGGTCGGCGCCGGTGACGTCGCCGGTGTACCAGATGCGCACGCAGTCGCCGATGCGGAAACCCGGGTCGCGCGACTGCAGCGTCACCCGGCCGCCGTCGGCGAGCCGCACCACGTAGCGGGTGTATGCGACCGGCGCCTGCGTCGGCACCGGCATCGTCGCGCCGATTCCGACCGTCGCGCCGCGCGAGAACATCTGGAACCAGCCGAGCCCGAAGCTGAAGCCACCGGGCATCGGCGCGCCTTCCGCGCGCGACTCGACCACGCCCAGCGCCGAAACCGCATTCGGGTCCTGCCGCGCCGTCGCGCAGCCCACGAGGACGCCCGCGACGCAAGCGGCAGCGGCGAGGCCGGCGGCGCGGCGGAAGACGGCGGCTGCCGCTGCAGGCGGGACGAGGCGCGGGACGGTCGGCATCGGGATCCGGTGGTTGGCCTTGCGACGAGGCAAATTGCAGGCCCAAATGCCGGCGCCGCACGAAAAAAGCCCGAGCTCTGCCGAGCCCGGGCAACCCAGTCCCAGGTAAGACGGTCCGGTGCGCCGGCAGCGGCGCGGCCGGCTGCC
>DATLGW010000278.1:0-5536 GCA_035540315.1 Burkholderiaceae bacterium
GCCTCGCTGCGCGCGACTTCGCCGCGCGCAGCGGCGCTTCGATGCCCGCGCCTGGTCAGGCTCGACGGCAGCGATCGCGGCTGCATCGACTCGCTCAGTGCGCCAGGCTCTTGCGCCGGCGCGGGATCGGAATCCGCGCGAAATCCAGCGCAATCACCAGCAGATCGACCAGGTCGTCACGCAGCGCCTGGTAGACAAGCGGCGCGGTGACCGGGGCAAGGCGCAGGGCCAGCCGCCCCGAGTCGATCGCGCCGTTCGCCTGCGCCATGCCGACCCGCCAGAAGTCGGCGACGTTGCGGATCCGGTGAAACAGGTAACACGACCAGCCCGCCTGCGGCTCGTAATGGTGGATGCGGCGGGTCATCGGAATCGTATGGGTCGACGCTCCGGGTGCCCACCGCTCGAAGTAATGGGGGCCGTTCAGCTGGATCAGCCGTCCCAGCGCGGCCAGGCGAACCAGCGTTACCTGGTCCTGGCCGAAACGCGGCGGCAGCGGCATCATCTGCGCGAGCGCGCTGCGACGGTAGATTCCGCGAAACAGGTGCGCGTCTCGAATCATCGTCGACATCACGTCGAGCATGTGCGCGCGCTGGTCGGTGAACTGCGCCGCGAGCACGGTGCCGCGTGGAGTAGCTTGCGTGATGTCGTTCTCGAAGACCATGGGTCGTACGCCGACCAACACGACGCGCGGATCCGCATCGAGCGGCTCGATGCACGACTCGATGAATCGCGGCCCGTACAGGTCGTTCGCCGACGCCCAGAAGAAGTACTTGCCGCGCGACAGGAAGAACACCCGATTCAGGTTCGCCGCCAACCCCAGGTTGCGGTCGCTGGTATGCACCTGAATCCGCGGATCGCGCGACGCGTATGCACGGCATATCTCGACGGTGCGATCCCGCGACCCGTTGTCGGCGATCACGATTTCGAAATCTGCTTCTGTCTGATCGAGCAAGGAGTCGAGGCACGAGCCGATCCAGCGTTCGGCTTGATAGCAGTTTAGTCCGATCGACACCAGCGGCGCGCGTTCGGCACCGGCGTCGGTTGGCGCGGGGTTCAGCGGGTCTGCAGCCATGGATTGTCCATTTGAGACGAAAGAGCGGTGACAGGTCGCGCTGGCGCGGGCGCAATGGCGCGCACGCCCTCGCGCGGCTGCGCACGGCACTCGCTTTCCAGCCAGATCGCCAGCGCAGCCAACGAAACGTGTAGCGAATAATCGAAGCTCTGTAGCGCGCCGAAGACGGCGACCGCGCAAAACAACGCGAGGCCCAGCGGAAAACCGGCGCGAGCGTTCCGGTATGCGGTGCGGCCGGCGATCGTCAGCATCGCGAGCAGCGCAGCCAGGCCGGCTGCGCCGTGATTGAGCAATTCGTCGACGAACGCGTTGTGCGCCATCAGCTCAGACCCGGCGCGCAGCCCGATCTGCGCCATCGCCATGTCCCGGCCCATCCCGAACGCCTGCAGCATGAAGTCCTGGCGCGAGTAGGCGTCCAGCGCCGCCTGCTGCAGCGACAGCCTGCCCGAGGTGAACGCATCCGCGCTCAAGCCGGCCTGATACATCGTGCGGCCCAGCATCCGCTCGGTCGCGAACTCGTACAGCTGCGGCCACGCGACCATCGCGTGCAGCGCCACCAGGATCGCCGCCGCCAGCGGAACCAGCAGCAGCCGCCACGAGCGGGTCGCGGCCGCCAGCACCAGGAGCCCGATCGCCACGGCCGCCAGCCCCGCCCGCGCAGTCGTCGCGGCATTGAGCGCGACGCAGCCGACGAAGGCGGCCGCATAGGGCCAGGATTGCGTTCTGGGCACCCGCACGACGATCGACCAGGCGACGAGCGCGGCGATCGCGTGGGCGAGCGCTGCCGAATGCTGGTTCTGGAACACGCTGGTGTAGGCTCTGGCGGTCAGGCCAATCACGTGCTCGAGCGTGAACGGCTGGGCGATCGGCGCGATCACGCCCAGGTACAGCGGAACGCTGACGGCGCACAGGAAGAAGGCCAGACCGCGCAGCAGCAGATCGGCCTCGGCGACGCGGCGCAGCGAGATCATCAGCAGCACGACCAGCAGCGGCAGCAGCCGGTGGCCGGTCGCCTCGAAAGCCAACGCCGTCGTCACGCCGCCGAACGCCAGCGAAACGAGCGGCGCCGCGACATAGGCGCTCCACGCCCAGAACAGCGGCGCGAGCCCGCGGGTGACCGGATCGTCGCGCCACGGACGGCTGGCGATCACCGCGAGCGCGAACGCGACGAACGCCGCGCGCCACACCAGCGCGAACTTCACTCCGCCCACCGCCGCGGTATCGAAATAGTTCAGCACGAACAGCAGCCCGAAGACCGCGGCCAGGCGGCGCGGCTCGAGCAGCGACAGCGGCGATGCCTCACGCATAGATGTCGTCCCGCCTGCGGTGCAGGCCGATCGCGTCGATCGCGATCATCGCGGCGAATCCGGCATAGGCACCGGCGCAGATCCACTCGATTCGGCCCAGCGGCACGACCAGCGCCACCACGGCGGCGCCCACGGCCAGCCCCGTCAGCGAACGCGCCACGTGAAACACGCTGCTCGAGTGCCGGACCAGCGGCGCTTGCGTGATCCATTGCACGAAGGCCAGCGGCAGCAGCCACGCGGCATACTGCAAGTACAGCGCCGTGTCGACGAAGCGCACGCCGAATACCAGTCGTGCGATCGCCGGGGCCTGCCACGCCAGCAATGCCGCGCCGGCCGCGCCGATCCCGGCGGCCTCGACGACCGCGCGCAGATGCTGCAGCGGGCGGATCGGCGCCGCGCGATAAAGCACCTTCGCGCCGGCCACCGTCGCCAGGATCGCCGCGAAGCCGAACAGCGCTTCGAGCAGGCTGAGCGCGGCCGCGTATTGCGCGAGCCCCTCGACCGGGATCTCGTCATTGAACACCAGCCGATCGACGCGCGACAGCGCCGCGGTCGCCGCCGGCGCCGCGGCGAGCGCCGCGCCGCGCACGAACGTGTCGCGAAGGTCCGCGAGCGCGACCGGGCCGCGGAACCGCCACGGCTGGTGCAGCCACGGGCGGCACAGGATCAGCGCGCACGCCAGCAGCTCGAGGATCCACGCGGTCACGTACCACAGCAGCGAGCCGCCGACCGCCCACAGCCCGATCACGACCGATGCCCGCACGACCAGTCCGATCAATCGCGCGATCTGCGGCTTGACGAAGTCGTCGTTGCCGTACGACTCGGTCGTGGCCAGCGCGATCGGCTCGAACAGCAACAGGTGCACCGACCACACCAGCGCCAGCGCGAACACCTCGGCATTGCCTTGCAGCGCCGCCCACCCGAGCAGCAGCACGCAGGCCCCCGCCCCGGAGACGGCCTTGGCCGCCAATGCGGTGCGCAGCACCGTTTGCAGCTCTTCCTGCGTCTTGGCGCCGAACATCCGCGGCAGCACGACCCGCTCGCCGGTGATGCCGCTGATCGCGCACACGACGACCCACATCGAGTAGGCGATTTGCCAGGACGCGAAGTCCTCGAGCGAGTGGGCGCGGGCGATCGTCGCGATGACGAGCATCCCCACGGCCATCTGGACCATCCGCTCGGCCGCGAGCAGCGCGAACGTCACGAGCTGGCTCGACGGCGAGCGCAACGACTGCAGCAGCCGCGGCAGCGAAATTGCGGAAACCTTCGATGCAGCGGTCATCGTCCCGCGCGAGGTCAGCGGGCGGCCTGGACGACCGTGACCGCAGGCCGAGGGCGGGCTGCCGGCGTGCGCGGCGGCTGCAGGAAATCGCGCAGCTCGGCGACGATGCGCTCGGCCGAGTGTCCGTCCCACAGCGCCGGACGGCGAACCGATGCGGGCGACCCGAGCGCGGCGCGCGCCGCGGCGACGACTGCCGCCGGTTCGGTCCCGGCGAGCACGTTGCTGCCTTCGGTCAGCGTGATCGGCCGCTCGGTCGTCGTGCGCATCGTCACGCACTTCACGCCCAGCGCCGTCGTCTCCTCCTGCAGGCCGCCGCTGTCGGTCAGCACGACGCGCGCGTCCTTCCACAGGTTCAGGAACTCCATGTACGACAGCGGCGAGGTCAGGCGGACTGCGTCGGCGGCTGCGAGCCCGAACGACTGCATCCGCGCGTGCGTGCGCGGATGAACCGGAAACACCAGCGGCAGTTGCCGGGAGATTTCGTTCAGCGCGCCGATCAACCCGGTCAGCGTCGCGCGATCGTCCACGTTCGACGCGCGGTGCAGCGTGACGACGCCGTAGCCGGTGCGTTCCAGGCCGGCTTTCAGCGCGGTCGTCTGGTACTGTGCCGGATCGGCCGCCTGCAATCGCTCGAGCTGATGGAACAGGTTGTCGATCATCAGGTTGCCGACGTGGCGAATCGAGGTCGGATCGTGCCCTTCCCTGAGCAGGGCCTGGATCCCCGACGGCTCGGTGACCAGGAACAGATCGCTGATGGAATCGGTGACCAGGCGGTTGATCTCCTCGGGCATCGTGCGGTCGCCGCTGCGCAGGCCGGCCTCGACATGGGCCAGGCGCAGCTGCAGCTTCTTGGCCGCCAGCGCGGCTGCGACCGTCGAGTTCACGTCGCCGACGACGACCACGCAATCAACCGGGTGCGCGGTCAGATCGCGTTCGAGCGCGACCATCGTCTTGGCAGTCTGCTCGGCCTGCGTGCCGCCGCCGCATTCGAGCGACACGTTCGGCTGCGGAATGCCGAGCTCGTCGAAGAACACGCCGCTCATCTCGCGGTCGTAATGCTGGCCGGTGTGGATCAGCCGCCAACGGAATCCGGACGTGCGCCGCAGCGCGCGGATCAGCGGCGCGACCTTCATGAAATTCGGCCGCGCGCCGGCGACGAGTGCCAGGCGAATCGTCATCGGCGCGCCTCCCGGCGGCGCAGCTCGCGTCGCATGCCGACCACATAGCGGATGAACGACAGCAGCGCGACCTGTCGTCGCCAGCGCGACGGCTGCGCCAGCAACCGATACAGCCATTCGAGCCCGATCTGCCGCATCGCGGCGGGTGCGCGGCGCGTCTTGCCCGCCAGCACGTCGAGCGTGCCGCCGACCCCCTGCATCAGGCCCACCGGCAGCTGGGCGCCGGGTCCTGCCATCCATTGCTCCTGGCGCGGGCTGCCGAGCGCGACGAAAACGATATCGGGCCGTACTGCGCGAATTTGCGCGGTCACGCTGTCGGGCCCGGTCTCGGGGCCGAATCCGTGCGCGCGCCCGGCGATACGCAGCGCCGGAAACCGCCGCAGCAGCACTGTGCAGGCCTGTTCGTTGACCTCGGGTTCGCCGCCGTAGACGAACACCGACAGCCCCGCGGCGGCGGCGCGTTCGCAGATCTGCAGCATCAGGTCGGCGCCCGGGATCCGGGTGAGCATCCGCCCGTCGAGGATCAGCGATGCGAGGCAAACGCCGATGCCGTCAGGCAACAGCACGTCGCCGCGGCGCAGCAGCTCGCGCAGCGCGCTGTCGCGCTGCGCCTTCATCACTTTCTCGGGATTGACCGCGAACACCAGCGCGGGCCGTCCGCGCGCTGCGGTGCGCTCGCTGCGGGCGAGCGCAACGC
>DATLGW010000279.1:0-4150 GCA_035540315.1 Burkholderiaceae bacterium
GTCCGGCGGCCAGCGCTTCGGCCGCCGACACGCTGCGCCCCGTCAGCAGCAGGTCCTCGGCGAACGGCTGGTTCGTGCGGAACGGCAGCAGGCACGATGCCGCCGGCGCGAACAGCCCCAGCCGGATCTCGGGCTGGCCGAGCTGCGCCGCCGGCGACGCGAAGATCCGGCTGCCGGCCATCGCGACTTCCAGTCCGCCGCCCACGCACATGCCGTGGACCGCGACCAGGATCGGCGCCGGGAACTCGAGCATCGTCAGCACGAGCCGGTGCAGGTCGGCGAGCATCTGCGCGCACCGGTCGGGCAGGTGCTCCTCGACGCTGGCGCCGTAGCTGAAGTTCGGGCCGTCGGCGTCGAGCAGCACCGCGAGCAGCCCGCGGCGGCCGCGGTGCGAATCGAGCGAATCCTGCAGCGTCGCGATCATCGCCGCATCGACGATGTTCGCCTTCGGGCGCGCGAGCCGCAGCCGCAGCAGCGCGCCGTCACGCTCGGTCCAGACCCTCAGCGGCGACTCGGCGATCATCACGCGACCTTCGCGGCGGTCGGGATCAGGCTGTCGGTGAACGCCTCGGTCCAGCCCTGTCCCTGCGCGAGCGCCTGGCGCACCGCGACGAAGTCGACTTCGCGCTGCGACTTCGGTCCCTCGTTGAATGCGCGGAACCCGGCGCGCGCCTCGGTCATCATGTTCAGCGCGAGCCACGCGCGCGAGTTCTCCTTGTTGCGGTTCCACGCGTCGAGCTTGGGCTTGCGCAGCTCCTCGAGCGACTTCGTCGTGCAATCGGGGAACGTCAGCAGCAGCTTCGCGCACAGCTCGTCGACCTTCGCGTCGAGCAGCGACAGATCGACGGTGCCGCGGGCCAGCAGCGCCTTGCCGGCGGCGAGCGCCTCGCCGGCCAGCGGCTCGCCGAACGCGTTGCGACCGACCGCATCGACGATCCGCTGCGTCTCGACCAGCGGGTTCGCGACGAACTGGCCGTCCACTCTCAGCGCCGGCACGATGTCGGTCAGCATCCCCATCTGGTACGCCTTGTGCGCCGAGAACGGCTCGCACAGCACGCAGGCGGCCATCGCCCGCTCGGCGCCGATGATCACCGGCAGGAAGTCGGTCGCGCCGCCGATCGGCGCCGACCCGTGCTTCGGCCCGGCCTGCCCGAAGCGAGCGAGGTCCTGCGCGACCGAGAAGTCGCACGCCATGCCGATCTCCTGCCCGCCGCCGATCCGCATGCCGTTGACGCGGCAGATCACCGGCTTGTCGCACGCGAGGATCGACGACACCATGTCGTTGAACAGCCGCATGTACTGCCGGTACTCCTGCGGATGCCCGGCGTAGTACTCGGCGTATTCCTTGGTGTTGCCGCCGGTGCAGAACGCCTTGTCGCCCACGCCGGTGAACACCGTCGCGACGACGTCGCGCGCGGTCGACGCCGCGCGAAACGCGAGGATCACCCCCTTGACCATTTCGGTGGTATACGAGTTGTACTGCGACGGGTTGTCGAGCCAGATCCACGCGTTGTACAAGCCCGCCGCGACGTCGCCGTTCGGCAGCCGCGCCGGGCGCTTCTCGTAGCGCACGCCGGCGCACACCGGGTCGCCCGGCAGGTCGTGATCCTTCAGCGTGCGCGCCGCGCGGCGCTCGGCGAGGAACTCGGCGGTGGGCTGATTCATCTGCAACTCCTCAATGGGTGGGGACCAGGATCGCGCGGCGGCTGATCCGCTTGCCGTGCACCGCGTCGAAGACCTCGTTGATCGAGTCGAGCGGATGCCGCTCGACGAACGGAGAAACGGCGACCTCGCGGTCGAGCACCAGATCGAGCGCCTTCGGATACAGCTCGGGCGGGCAGCCCCAGTTGCCGATCGCGCGCGCATCGAACGCCATCAGGTTCGACAGCCGCAGCTCGATCCTGTCCATCGTGAAGCCGACGACCGCCAGCGTGGCGCCCGGAACCAGCAGCGAATACGCGGTCGCCTGACCGGCGCCGGTGCCCGAGCATTCGAAGATCGTCCACAGCGCCGACGACGCCCCGCTTTGCTCGGCGAAGCGCGAAATCTCGGTCTTCAGCGCCTTCGCGTTGTGCTCGCGCGCATTCAGCGTCAGCGCCGCCCCGTGCGGCGCGATCGCGTCGAGCTTGCGCGGATCGACGTCGACTGCGACCACGCGCGCGCCCGCGGCATTCGCGACCTGCACGCAGTAGGTGCCGACGCCGCCGACGCCGATCACGACTGCGATCGAGCCGGGCGCCGGAGCGGCGCGCCGGACGGCCTGATACGGCGTCGTGACTGCTTCGGCGACGATCGACACGTCGGCCAGCCCGAGCCCGGCGGCGGCGAGGCGGCCGGTGTCGACCTCGCACAGCCCGCGCGCCGGGACGACGATGTGCGATGCGAAGCCGCCGTGGATGTCGTTGCCGGGCATCTTCTGCGCGCGGCAGATCGTGGCGAAACCGCGCCGGCACAGATCGCACTCGCCGCAGGGCAGCACCGCCGGCACGATCACCGCCTTGTCGAGCCAGCGCTCGCTGCCCGCGCCGGCGGCGACGACGACGCCGCTGATCTCGTGTCCGAGCGCGAGCGGAAGCGGATGCTTCGTGCGCACGCCGTCGTAGTAGTACCCCAGGTCGGTGTGGCAGACGCCGCAGCCGGCGATCCGCACGACGACTTCGCCCGCCTGCGGTTGCGCGACGAACTCCTCGCGCTGCAGCGGCGAGCCTGCTGCCGTCATCATCCAGCGCCACCCGTGGATCGTCATCCTCTGTTCCTCCGTTCGATCGCAATCCGGTTCGGGCTCTTGCGCCGCGCGCCAGCGTCGCTGGCGACGCGATCTGCGGCTGCGAGACCAATTCGGTATCGCGGTACCAGATTAGGCGCCGAATCCGTATTCGGGCAACCGCCGATCGAGCAGAGCTTGATCTATGTCAAGGGGCGAGGTCGTCGGCGAACGACACTGGACGCACCGACTGCTGGAGGGACTGGAAATGCAACTGACGTCGATCGCGCTGGCGGGCAGCGGCGGCAGCGGCGTGATGACGGCCGGCACGCTGCTGCTGTCGGCGGCGGCCGCTGCCGGACGCTACGGGTTGATGGTGCGCACCAGTGGGCCGCAGATCCGCGGCGGAGAGGCCGCGGCACTGCTGCGATTGTCCGATACCCAGGTCGAGTCGCTCGATGATGCGTTCGACCTGCTGCTCGCGCTCGACTGGCAGAACGTGCAGCGCTTCGCGTCGGAGATTCCGCTGCGTCGCGCCAGCGTGCTGATCGGCGACGACGGCCAGGGCGAGCCGCCGGCAGTGTTCCTGAAGGACGGGGTGCGCTTCGTCGCGCTGCCGCTGCGCAAGATCGCGAAGTCGATCGCCGGCAGCTGGCCGAACATGGTGGCCGCCGGCGTTGCCGCGGCGCTGGCCGGCCTGGACCGCGCGGCGCTGCGCGCGGCCGTGCAGTCGTCGATGCGACGACACGAATCGGCGGCGACGGCGAACGTGGGCGCCGCCGACGCCGGGTATGACGCGGCGCTGGCGTTGCGGCCGCCAGGGCTCGACGCGGCGGCAGAGGCTTCGAGCGCATCGTCGCCGGCGGCCGCAACGGCCGCTCGCGTTGCCGAGCGGGGAGAGTCGTCGGCCGCTCGCCGGCGACGCTGGCTCGTCAGCGGCAACGAGGCCGCAGGATACGGCGCGATTCGGGGCGGCGTTCGCTTCGTCGCCGCCTACCCGATCACGCCGGCGACCGAGTTGCTCGAATGGATGGCGCCGTCGCTGGCGAAGGTCGGCGGCACGCTGCTGCAGGCCGAGGACGAGCTGGCGTCGATCAACATGATCGTCGGCGCGTCCTACGGCGGCGTGCCGTCGCTGACTGCAACCGCGGGCCCCGGCCTGTCGCTGATGGCCGAAGGCATCGGATTGGCGGTCGCCGCCGAAGTGCCGATCGTCGTCGTCGACGTGATGCGCGGCGGCCCGTCGACCGGCATTCCGGCCAAGAGCGAGCAGAGCGACCTGAATTTCGCCGTCGGCGGGTTGCACGGCGATGCGCCGCGGCTCGTGGTCGCGCCGACATCGGTCGGCGACTGCATGTCGGCGACGCAGTGGGCCGTGCGGCTGGCCGAGCGGCTGCAGTCGCCGGCGATCGTGCTGTCGGATCAGTTCATGGGACAGGCGCGAGC
>DATLGW010000280.1:0-1610 GCA_035540315.1 Burkholderiaceae bacterium
CGCTGTCGGGCCACGGCGTCGCAGTCGAGCTGGCGACGATGGGCGCGCCGGTGCGCGATGCGCAGCGCGCGCAGCTCGCCGCCGCGACGCGGCGCGCGGGGGCGGCGCCGGTGTCGCTGCACGAAAGCCGCTGGCGGCTCGAGTGGATGGCCGATCCGTGGGACGACGTCGCGCGCGCCGGCGACTGGCTGCTGGCGCTCGAGCGCGCGCTGCTGCCGGACCTGGTGCACCTGAACCAGTATGCGTTCGGCGCGCTGCCGTTTCGCGCGCCGACGCTGCTGGTCGCGCACTCGTGCGTGCTGTCGTGGTGGCGGGCCGTGCACCGCGAGCCGGCGCCGCCGCGCTGGGATCGCTACCGCGACGCGGTACGGCGCGGATTGCACGGCGCGACCGACGTCGCAGCGCCGACGCGCGCGATGCTGGCCGCGCTGGCGCACGAGTACCGCTTCGGACGCAGCGGCCGCGCGCTGCCGAACGCGCGCGACCCGCGCCGCTATGCCGGGGCCGACATCGACCCGGCTCGGCGCGAACCCGTCGTGCTGGCTGCGGGCCGGCTCTGGGACGAAGCAAAGAACCTCGCCGCGCTCGAGCGCGTCGCGCCGCGGCTCGCATGGCCGATCGTGGTCGCCGGGCCGCTGCGCAGCCCCGATGCCGAAGCGGCCGGCGCCGCCGGCGCCGACTTGGATTTCGCTGCGCAGCCGCGCGCCGTCCGCGCGCTCGGCGAGCTCGACGCCGATGCGCTCGCCGATCGGTATGCGCGCGCCGCGATCTATGCATTGCCCGCGCGCTACGAGCCGTTCGGCCTGTCGGTGCTCGAGGCAGCGCTGTCGGGCTGCCCGCTGGTGCTCGGCGACATCGCGAGCCTGCGCGAGACCTGGCGCGATGCGGCGCTGTTCGTCGCGCCCGACGACGACGATGCGCTCGCCGCGGCGCTCGAGCGGCTGATCGGCGACGCGACGCTGCGCGCCGAGCTGGCGCAGCGCGCGCGGCGGCGGGCGCTTCGCTACACGCCCGAGCGGGCCGCGCGCGCCTATCTGGCCGCGTATGCGCGGATCGCGCCGCGCGCTTTTTCGACGCTGACGCGTTTTCCGGAGCCGGTCGCATGCGCATCGTGATCTTCTGCCACTCGCTGATCTCCGACTGGAATCACGGCAACGCGCATTTCCTGCGCGGCGTCGCGACCGAGCTGCTGGCGCGCGGCCACACGGTGCACGTGTACGAGCCGCGCGATGCGTGGAGCGTGCGCAACCTGGTCGCCGAGCATGGGCGGGCGCCGCTGCAGCGCTTCGCACGGCGCTTCCCGATGCTGCGCAGCCGGCGCTACGACCCGCGCCGGCTCGATCTGGATGCGGCGCTGCGCGGCGCCGACCTGGTGCTCGTGCACGAGTGGAACGATCCCGAGCTGGTGCGGCGAATCGGCGAGCACCGCCGTGCCGGCGGCAGCTACCGGCTGCTGTTCCACGATACGCATCACCGGTCGGTCACCGACCGCGCGGCGATGGCAGCATTCGATCTGCGCCATTACGACGGCGTGCTGGCGTTCGGCCGGATCATCCGCGACCTGTACCTGCGCGAGGGCTGGACCGAGCGCGCGTGGACGTGGCACGAAG
>DATLGW010000281.1:0-5979 GCA_035540315.1 Burkholderiaceae bacterium
ACCTGAGGCTTGCCGTATCGAAGAGCAACGACTGGAGCGATATCGCGATGGACCTGTCGCCGAGGGAAAAGGACAAGCTGCTGATCTTCACCGCCGCGCTGCTGGCCGAGCGGCGGCGCGCGCGCGGGCTGAAGCTGAATCATCCCGAGGCGGTCGCGTTCCTGTGCGCGGCGGTGATGGAAGGCGCGCGCGACGGCCGCAGCGTCGCCGACCTGATGCACTACGGCACGACGCTGTTGACGCGCGATGACGTGATGGACGGCGTGGCCGAGATGATTCCGCAGATCCAGGTCGAGGCGACGTTTCCCGATGGGACCAAGCTGGTGACGGTGCACCAACCGATCGCCTGATTCGAGCCGCCGCACCACGCCGGTGCCGAATGCGGCCGGCGTGGCGCCCGGCGCACCAACACGGTTTCACGCTGCACGGTTGCGGGGCGCGATCGCACGATCGCGGCGCCCGCATCGGCGCATTCGGCGTGGCATGTTAATTGCGATGGACGGTCCCGAGCGCGCTTTCGGCGCGCTGCACATCGCCACCGAGACATAGAGGACCGTCCATGACCCAACGCCGAGATTTCATCAAGGCCGCTGCGGGCACCGCGCTCGCGCTGCCCGGACTGACCGCTTCGAACATCCTGTTCGCGCAGGACCGCACGCCGATCAAGGTCGGAGTGCTGCATTCGCTGTCCGGGACGATGGCGATCTCGGAGACGGCGCTCAGGAACACGGCGCTGATGACGATCGAGCAGATCAATTCGAAAGGCGGCGTGCTCGGCCGCAAGCTGGAAGCGGTCGTCGTCGATCCGGCATCGAACTGGCCGCTGTTCGCCGAGCGCGCCCGCCAGCTGCTGACGCAGGACCGGGTCGCGGCCGTGTTCGGTTGCTGGACTTCGGTATCGCGCAAGTCGGTGCTGCCGGTGTTCGAGGAGCTCAACGGGCTGCTGTTCTATCCGGTGCAGTACGAGGCCGAGGAGCTGTCTAGGAACGTCTTCTATACCGGCGCGGCGCCGAACCAGCAGGCGATTCCCGCAGTCGAGTACCTGATGTCGAAGGAAGGCGGCGGCGCCAAGCGCTGGGTGCTGCTCGGCACCGATTACGTGTACCCGCGCACGACGAACAAGATCCTGCGCGCGTTCCTGAAATCCAAGGGCGTGGCCGACCGCGACATCGACGAGTCGTACACGCCGTTCGGGCACGCGGATTACCAGACGATCGTCGCGAACATCAAGAAGTTCGCCGCCGGCGGCAAGACCGCGGTCGTGTCGACGATCAACGGCGACTCGAACGTGCCTTTCTACAAGGAGCTCGGCAACCAGGGGCTGAAAGCGACCGAGACGCCCGTGGTCGCGTTCTCGGTCGGCGAGGAAGAGCTGCGCGGCATCGACACCAAACCGCTGGTCGGTCACCTGGCGGCGTGGAACTACTTCATGTCGGTGAAGAATCCCGAGAACGAGGCGTTCATCAAGCTGTACCGCGACTGGGCCGCGCGCAACAAGGTGCCGAACTTGTCGACGGTCGTGACGAACGATCCGATGGAGGCGACCTACGTCGGCATGAACATGTGGGCGCAAGCGGTCGAGAAGGCGAAGGACATCGCGGTCGACAAGGTGCGGCCCGCGGTGTACGGCCAGACGTTCAAGGCGCCGAGCGGGTTCACGCTGACGATGGACAAGAGCAACCACCATCTGCACAAGCCGGTGATGATCGGCGAGGTGCAGGCGAACGGGCAGTTCTCGGTCGTCTATCGGACCAAGGGGCCGATCCGTGCGCAGCCGTGGTCGCCGTTCATTCCCGGCAACGAGGCCAAGCAGAACGTCTGATCCCGTCGCAGCCACCGCCCGGGCGGGCCGCGTGTCCGCCCGGCATTCAGGGACGATGATGATTCTGGAGTCGTGCCGGGGCCTGCTCGTCGCGCTGATGCTGATGCTGGCGGCAGCTGCGAACGCCGCCGACGCCGATGTCTACAAGCGGCTCGTTTCGGACGATTTCGCCGACAAGCGCGAGGCGATCGACGCGCTGATCGCCGCGCCCGATGCGGCGACCGCGACGATCGTGCAGGCGCTGCTCGACGGCAGTCTGCACGTCAGCGACGACGGCCGGCCGCTGATCGCTGTCGACGGCGGCTTCAGGGATGCACGAACCGGCCGGCCGGCCGAGGTCGCGCCGCCGCCCGATGCGGTGACGATCAACAACCGGCTGCGCGTGTCGTTGCAGGCGGCGCTCGCGAGCCTGCGGCTGACGTCCCCCGATCCCGCGCTGCGCCGCGCGGCAGCGCAGGCGCTGCAGAACGCGGCGCTCGACGACGACATGGTGCCTGCAGTCGAGCGCGCGATTGCCGCCGAGCGCGACGCGCGCACGCGCCAGCTGCTCGAGCTCGCGCTGGCGTCGGCGCGAATCGGATCGCCCGAGCCGGGCGAGCGGCTGCAGGCCGTGCGCCTGCTCGCCGGCAGCGACCAGCCCCAGGTGCGCAGCCTGCTCGCGCGGGCGCTGCAGCGAAATCCCGACGGCAGCTGGATCGAGCCCGACGAGTCGGTGCGCGAGGCGGCGCGGGCGTCGCTGCGCGAGATCGAAGCGCGCGTGGCGCGCGGAGAATGGATCGGCCACCTGTTCGCCGGCCTGTCGCTGGGCAGCGTGCTGATGCTGGCGGCGATCGGGCTTGCGATCACCTACGGGCTGCTCGGCGTGATCAACATGGCGCACGGCGAGATGATCATGATCGGCGCGTACGCCGCATACGTGACGCAGGGGCTGTTCCGTTCATTCGCGCCGGAGTGGTTCGGCTGGTATCCGCTGGCGGCGCTGCCGGTCGCATTCGTTGCCGCCGGCGCGATCGGCGTGCTGCTGGAGCGCACGGTGATCCGCTGGCTGTACGGCCGCCCGCTCGAGACGCTGCTGGCGACCTGGGGCGCCAGCCTGGTGCTGATCCAGTCGATGCGGCAGATCTTCGGGCCTCAGAACGTCGAGATCGAAAATCCGGCGTGGCTGTCCGGCGGGGTCGCGGTCGCCAATGCGGTGCTCCCGTACAACCGGATCGCGATCATCGTGTTCGCGCTGGCCGTCGTCGCGGTCGTTGCGCTGGTGCTGGTGCGCACGCGGCTGGGGCTGTTCGTGCGCGGCGTCACGCAGAACCGGCCGATGGCTGCCGCGATCGGCGTGCCGACGGCGCGCGTCGACATGCTGGCGTTTGCGCTGGGGTCCGGAATCGCGGGATTGGCGGGCGTCGCGCTGTCGCAGATCGGCAACGTCGGCCCCGATCTGGGACAGGCGTACATCATCGATTCGTTCATCGTCGTCGTGCTCGGCGGGGTCGGGCAGATTGCCGGCACGGTGCTCGCAGGCTTCGGCCTCGGGATCGCGAACAAGCTGCTCGAGCCGTGGTCCGGCGCGGTAATCGCGAAGATCGTGATCCTGGTGCTGGTGATCGCGTTCATCCAGAAGCGGCCGCAAGGACTGTTCGCGCTGAAGGGGCGCGCAGTCGAAGCATGAGCGCCGGACCCGAATCGCGCGCACCGCGGCATCGCACTCGAGGAACTGCTCGATGATCGCACCTCCGACTCGCCGCATGTTCTCGCCGCTGCAGTGGACGCTGCTGGTCGCCGTGCTGCTGGTGGCCGGCGTGCTGGCGCCGCTCGCGCACGCGTGGCTGCCCGAGGACGCGGCGCTGCGCCCGTCGAGCTACACGGTCGCGCTGCTGGGCAAGTTCATGTGTTACGCGATGGTCGCGCTGGCGATGGACCTGATCTGGGGCTACACCGGCATCCTGAGCCTGGGGCAGTCGCTGTTCTTCGCGCTCGGCGGCTACGCGTTCGGCATGCACCTGATGCGCGGCATCGGTCGCGAAGGCCAGTACCAGAGCGATCTGCCGGACTTCATGGTGTTCCTCGACTGGAAGGCGTACCCGTTGCACTGGTGGGGCACCGACAGCTTCCTGTGGAGCGTGCTGCTGGTGATCGCGGTGCCCGGGCTGCTCGCGTTCGTGTTCGGCTACCTCGCATTCCGTTCGCGGATCAAGGGCGTGTATTTCTCGATCATCACGCAGGCGATGACGTTCGCGTTCATGCTGCTGTTCTTTCGCAATGAGACCGGGTTCGGCGGCAACAACGGCTTCACCGACTTCAAGCAGATCCTGGGCTGGCGGATCGCCGAGCCGGGCACGCGGGCGGCGCTGATGGCGGCGACGGCGTTCGCGCTGGTCGGCGCGTTCGTGCTCGCGCGCTTCATCGTCACCAGCAAGTACGGCCGCGTGCTGCAGGCGATCCGCGACTCGGAGTCGCGGGTGCGATTCACCGGCTACGACACGCTCGGCTACAAGCTGTCGATCTGGACGCTGGCCGCGGTGATCAGCGGCATCGCCGGCGCACTGTACGTGCCGCAGGTCGGGATCATCAATCCGAGCGAGATGTCGCCGGCGAATTCGATCGAGATCGCGATCTGGACCGCGGTCGGCGGCCGCGGCACGCTGATCGGGCCGGTGATCGGCGCATTCCTGGTCAACGGCGCGAAGAGCTGGTTCACGGTCGCATTCCCCGATTTCTGGCTGTTCTTCCTGGGGCTGCTGTTCATCGGCGTGACGCTGTTCCTGCCGCAAGGCGTCGTCGGGCTGCTGCGTTCGCTCGCGCGCCCCCGCGCTGCGGCCGCTCGTGCGGCGACGACCGACGCCCAGCCAGGGCAGGCGGCGCTGGCGCAGCGGGACGCGGGCGGGCGGACCGCTGCGCCAGCCGTCGCGGTGCATCGCGGCGCATCGCATCCGAAATCCGACTCGATCGCCGGAAGCGCTGCAGGTGCCCGGCCCGCCGGAGGCCCGGCATGAGGCCCGCCGAAGCGATCGGCGCCGCGCGCGCGGGCGGCGCCGCGCGCGCGCGCGTCATGGCGCAGGCGCGACCCGGCGAGGGCGCGGCGCAGGCGCTGGGCCACCTGGTCGGTCCGGGCGTCGACACGTCGCACGGGCCGATCCTGTACCTCGACTCGGTCACCGTCAGCTTCGACGGCTTCAAGGCGCTGAATGCGCTGTCGCTGACGGTCGACGACGGCGAGTTGCGCTGCATCATCGGGCCGAACGGCGCCGGCAAGACGACGATGATGGACGTGATCACCGGCAAGACCCGGCCGGATTCCGGAACTGCGTTCTTCGGCCAGACGATCGACCTGACACGGCTGTCGGAATCGCAGATCGCGCAGGCCGGCATCGGCCGCAAGTTCCAGCGCCCGACCGTGTTCGAGACGCTGTCGGTGTTCGAGAACCTCGAGCTCGCGCTCGTCGCCGACCGGCGTCCGTTCGCGAGCCTGCGCGCGGCGCTCGACTCCGAGCAGCTCGGCCGGATCGAGGCGATCCTGACGCAGGTGAGCCTGCGCGACGAGGTCGATCGGATCGCCGGCACGCTGTCGCACGGACAGAAACAGTGGCTGGAGATCGGCATGCTGCTCGCGCAGCAGCCGCGGCTGATCCTGCTCGACGAGCCGGTGGCGGGCATGACCGACGCCGAGACCGAGCAGACCGCCGAGCTGTGCCTGCGGCTCGAACGCGATCACTCGGTCATCGTCGTCGAGCACGACATGGAGTTCGTCGAGCGGATCGCGCGCAAGGTCACCGTGCTGCACGAGGGACGGGTGCTGGCCGAAGGGCCGCTGCAGGCGGTGCGAGACGACGAGCGCGTGATCGAGGTCTATCTCGGCCGCTGATCCGGCGCGGCGATCCAGCGAGCCGAAACGGGCGCAAACGATGCTGACGATTCGAAACCTGAACCAGTTCTACGGCGGCAGCCACACGCTGCGCGACGTGTCGCTGCAGGCGCCCGCCGGCGCGGTGACCGCCGTGCTCGGCCGCAACGGCATGGGCAAGACGACGCTGCTCAAGTGCCTGATGGGGTTGCTGCCGGTGGCCAGTGGCACGATCGAGTTCGGCGGCGAGGACATCACGCGGCTCAAGCCGAACCAGCGCGCGCGCCGCGGCATCGCCTATGTGCCGCAGGGACGCGAG
>DATLGW010000282.1:0-7650 GCA_035540315.1 Burkholderiaceae bacterium
GGCCGATCAGCGTCCGTTCGCCAGCGGACTGCCGCTGAGCGACGTGATCCGCATCGGCCGCGGCGGCTGGCGCGATTCGTCGGGCCGGCTGCGCGCGCTGCTCGGCGGCCGCGACGGCTGGATCCTGGTGCGCCCGGACGGCCACGTCGCGTGGGCGAAGCGCCGGCTCCACGGGATCGCCGAGGCCACCGCTCACGCGCTCGGGCGCTGACGGGTCCGCCCCGCTCAAGGATCCGGCGGTGCCGCGCGGCTCGAATCGGGTTGCGCTCGGTCCGTGCCGTCGCCCATCCGCGAGAAGAATGCGCCCAGCACGGCGGTCGCTGTCCGCTCGGGATCGGTTCCGGCAGCGACGCCTTGATCGATCAGCAGCATCGCGAGTCCGTGGACGAGCGAGTGCGCGGCCAGTGCCTGTGCCTGAGGGTCGCCGTCGCCCAGCAGCCCCGCCTTGCGACAGCGCTCCACCGCGGAAACCATCACCTGCCGCGCAGACGTGGCGGCTTCCTTCAGCGTTTCCGACCGCCGCGGCCCCGTCAGCGACGGGCCGAACATCAGCCTGAACAGCGCCGGGTTCTCGACTGCGAACAGCACGTAGGCGGCGCCCGCCGCCCTGAGCTGCGCCGCCGGGTTCGGCGCGTTCTGCATCACCGCAGCCTCGGTCTTTCGCTGCAGCAGCACGAACCCGCGGGCCGCGACTTCGCTGAGCAACGCGTGCTTGTCGGCGAAGTGCTTGTACGGCGCCGCATGGCTGACGCCGGCGCGCCGGGCCAGGTCGCGCAGCGTGAAGTCCCACTGCTGCTCCTCCGCCAGCACCTGAAGGGCCGTCTCGATCAGCGCATGCCGCAGATCGCCGTGGTGATAAGGGCGGCGCTCAGGCGTCGCGTCGGTCGTCGTCATCGCCGGCCGCTCATGATGTGATGCGGCGATGTTACCAGAGAAAACTATGTTGACATCGACAACGGAGCCGGCGTAAAGTGACTCCTGTCAACTTAGTTGGCATCATTAACCGGCTCGACTGCTGAGGGACCGGCAGCGATCCGACCGCACAGGGTCCTGAAGGAGTGCTCGATGAGCTACCAGCTTCTGAAGTCGCTTCACCTGCTCGGCGTCGTGCTGTTTCTCGGGAACATCATCGTGACCGCCGCCTGGAAAGCGCTTGCGGACCGGACCCGGATCCCGTCCGTGATCGCGCACAGCCAACGCATGGTGACGTTCACCGACGTCGTCTTCACCGCCACGGGCGCCGCGCTGATCGCGGTCACCGGGCAGCTGATGGCGGGCGGCCGCGACGCGATTCTCGCCACCCCGTGGCTCACCTGGGCCTACGGCCTGTTCATCGCGACCGGGCTGCTGTGGCTGTTCGTTCTGATCCCGATCCAGTGGCAGCAGGCGCGGATGGCGCGAGGGTTCGAGCACGGCAACGACGTGCCCGAATCGTATTGGCGCCTGTCGCGCCGGTGGGCGCTGTTCGGTTCGATCGCGACGCTCCTGCCGCTCGCGAACCTGTACGTGATGGTGTTCAAGCCGCATTAGCGCCGGGTCGTCGGGTTCACCGCGCCGGACCTTGATCCGGACCGCGAGCGCGCGGCATCCTTGACGACCCTGCGAAACGAGCGAGGAATCCCGTTGACCCCGATCCTGCATCACTACCCGGCGTCGCCGTACGCCGAGAAGGTCCGGCTGATGCTCGGCTTCAAGAAGCTGACGTGGCACTCGGTGCGGATCCCGGAGATCCTGCCGAAGCCGGACGTGGTCGCGCTGACCGGCGGCTACCGGCGCACGCCGATCCTGCAGATCGGCGCCGACGTCTACTGCGACACGCGGCTGATCCAGCGCGTGCTCGAGCGGATCGCGCCGTCGCCGACGCTGTTCCCGAACGGCGATTCGCTGTCGGTGCTCGCGCTGTCGCATTTCGGCGATCAGGTGCTGTTCGACGTGACGGTGCCGATCGCATTCGGCGACGACGAAGGCGTGCGCGCGTTCTTCCCGGACGCGACGCCGGAGTCGATGCAGCGTTTCCGCGAGGACCGCGCCGCGATGCGCCGCGGCACGCCCCATCGGCGCGGCAGCCCCGCCGAGTGCCGCGCGATCTACGGTTTCCTGACGCCGCGCGTCGAATCGCAGCTCGTGCACGGCGCGCCGTTCCTGTTCGGCGCAGCGCCGTGCGTCGCCGACTTCTCCATCTACCACCCGTACTGGGCGATCGCGAAGGTGCCGAAGCTCGCCGGACTGCTCGAGCCGTATCCGAGGTTGTCGGCGTGGCTCGAGCGGATGAAGGCAATCGGGCACGGAACGCCGACCGAGCTGTCGAGCGCGCAGGCATTGGAGATCGCGAAGACGTCGCGAGCGCAGGCCCCGGCGACGCCGCAGGCGGTCGAGACCGAGGGGATCGCGCTCGGCGAACCGGTCGAGGTGCTGCCGGTCGACTATGCGCTCGACCCCGTGCGCGGGCAGCTCGCGCACTGCACGGCCGACGAGATCGCGGTGCAGCGCGAAGACCCGCGCGCCGGCACTGTGGTCGTGCATTTCCCCCGGATGGGATTCCAGCTGCGACGGCCGCAGGGCTGACTGCGCTGGACAGCGGCCGCCGGGCGAGCGGCCGTCATGAAGCGCCGAAGCCCTGCCGCGCCGTCGCGAGGACGATCCGGCGGAAACGCGCGATCAGCGGCACGTCGCGCCGCTCGCGCAGGCAGATGAACGCAAGCGGCGGCAGCCGCATCGGCAGCTTCAGCGCGATCACGCGGATCGTCCCCTCGCGGGCGTGACGAGCTGCGATCGACGTCGGCAGCAGGGTCAGGAAGCCGAACTGCCGGACGAAGCTCAGCAGCGTACCGAACGATGCATCGGTCTCGAGTGCCGGCCGCGGCACCGTCTGCCCCGCCTGTTGCAGCGCGTGCGCGAATGCGGCGCGGGTCGCGGTGCCCGGCATCGGCAGCAGCCACTCGTGATCGTGGATGCGCTCGAGCGGCATTCGACGCTGTCGCGCCAGCGGATGGTCCGGCGGCCCGACCGCCACGATCTCCTCCGGGTCGAGCTCGTCGTGCCACAGCTCGGCGCCCGAGGCCGAGAACTGGTCGAGCAGATGGATCCGGCCGAGCCCGCAATCGACCCGGTTGGCGCCGATGTCTTTGAGCAGCTGGCGCGCGACCGCTTCGTGGATCCGCAACCGAAGGCCCGGCCAGCTGCGTCGGCACTCGGAGAGCACCGCGGGCATCAGCGTCGCCAGCGTCAGCGGCAGCCCGCCGACGCGCAACAGCGCCGTGCTGCCCTCGCGCATCGCTGCCTGCTCGGAGCGCGCTGCATGAAGATCCTGCAGCAGGCGCTGCGCGCGGGCAACCAGCGCCTTGCCCGACTCGGTGGGCTTCAGGCCAGTGCGGCCCCGCTCGAACAAGCGGGTGCCGAACGCTCGCTCCAGATCGACCAGCAGCTTGCTCGCCGCCGATTGCGTCGTGTGCAGCCGATGTGCCGCCTCGTGCAGCGTCGGCGCATCGGCGAGCGCGCTCAGCACCCGCAGGTGCTGGAAGCGCAGCCGCATCAGCAGCGGATCCGGGCCGGACGAACCCTCGGTCATTTGATTCCGAAATGGAATCGAACCCGGCAGATTTTATTCTTGTTCGGAAATGATGGCACGACTAGGATCGATCGATCGATTCACGACGCTCGCCGATGAAGCTGATCTTCGTCCTCTTCGATTCGCTGAACCGGAACTCGCTCGAGTGCTACGGCGGAACCGCCGTGAAGACGCCGAACTTCCTGCGGCTGGCACAGCGGGCAGTGACCTTCGATACCCACTATGTGGGCAGCCTGCCGTGCATGCCGGCGCGGCGGGACATGCACACGGGCTGGCTGTCGTTCCTGCACCGCGCCTGGGGTCCGCTCGAGCCGTTCGACAACTCTTTCGCGGAGATTCTTCACCGGCACGGCGTGTATTCGCACCTGGTCTCCGACCACTACCACTATTGGGAGGACGGCGGAGCGACGTACCACAACCGCTACGACACGTTCGAGTTCGTGCGCGGCCAGGAACGCGATCCGTGGAAGGCGATGGTGCAGCCGCCGTGGGAGCGCTTTCGCGAGATGTATCACGCGCTGCAGTTCAGCGACAAGCGACGGCACAAGTTCGCGCAATACATCATCAACCGGCAGTTCATTCGCGACTACAAGGATTTTCCGTCGGTGCGGTGCTTCGATGCCGGAATCGAGTTTCTCGACCAGAACCGGCAGGCCGACGACTGGCTGCTGCACGTCGAGACCTTCGACCCGCACGAGCCGTTCCATGCGCCGAAGCAGTTCCGCGACGCGTTCCCGACGGCCTACCGGGGGCCGATCCTCGATTGGCCGCCCTATGCGCGCGTGACGCAGGCGCCCGAGGAGTGCGAGGAGCTGCGAGCGAATTACTGCGCGACGGTCGCGCTGTGCGACCACGAGCTCGGCCGCCTGCTCGACTACATGGATCGGCACCGGATGTGGGACGACACGGCGCTGCTGGTCACGACCGACCACGGCTTCCTGCTCGGCGAGCACGACTGGTGGGCCAAGCTGATCATGCCGTGCTACAACGAGGTCGCGCACATTCCGCTGTTCTTCTATCACCCGGAATTCCGCGCTCAGGGCGGCACGCGGCGCAAGTCGCTGACCCAGACGATCGACGTCGCGCCGACGATTCTCGAGGTGTTCGAGCAGCCGGCGCCCGCGGAGGCGCTCGGGGTGTCGCTGTGCCGGCTGCTCGAGCGCGACGAGCCGGTGCGCGAAGCGGCGATCTACGGCGTGTTCGGCAGCGCAGTCAACGTCACCGACGGCCGCTACACGTACTTTCGCTATCCGGAGGACGTGCTGAAGCACGACCTGTATCAGTACACGGTGATGCCGACGCACATGAAGGAGTTCTTCAGCGTCGCGGAGCTCAGGGACGCGACGCTGGTGCCGCCGTTCTCGTTCAGCAAGGGAGTTCCGCTGATGAAGGTGCCGTCGACCCCGAAGTCGCCGGTCTACTTCACCCACGGCGCCGGCGCGCAGCAGGACACCCGCACGGTGCTGTTCGACCTCGCGTCGGATCCGTCGCAGCTGTCGCCGGTCGCCGATCGTGCGATCGAGCGGCGGCTGGTCGACGCGATGCTCGGCATCATGAAAGCAGCCGACGCACCGGCCGAGCTCTATGGCCGACTCGACCTCGATCGGCAGCCGTCGCCGGTCTCGCCCGTCACTGGATGACAAAGGAGGCAATCCCGTGAAACGCCTGTTGGGAATCTTGCTGCTGTCCGCGTTCGTTCTGGCCCATGCACCGGCTCGTGCGCAAGCCCAGGAGTATCCGTCGAAGACGGTGCGGATCCTGGTCGGCTTCGCACCCGGCGGCGCGACCGACATTCTGGCTCGCCTGGTGGCCAAGCACCTGAGCGAGCAGTGGTCGCAGCCGGTGATCGTCGAGAACCGCCCGGGTGCCGGCGGCAACATTGCGCACGAGGCGGTCGCGAAGGCCGAGCCCGACGGCCATACGCTGCTGTTCACGTCGGCGCCGCTGACGATCAACCCCAGCCTGTACCGAAACCTGCCCTACGACACCGTGCGGGATTTCGCGCCGGTGACGCTGGTCGCGACGGTGCCGAGCCTGCTGCTGGTTCCGTCGGCTTCGAAGATCACGACGTTCGACGAGTTCGTCCGTCACGTGAGGGCCAAGCCCGGCTCGCTGAACTACGGTTCGGCCGGGAACGGGACGCCGCAGCACCTGGCGATGGAGCTGCTGAAGTCGATGGCCGATCTGCGCATCGTTCATATTCCGTACAAGGGCGGCGCACCTGCGGTCGCCGATCTGATCTCCGGCCAGACCGACGTGATGTTCGCGGCGTTTCCGGAGGCGGCGCCGCACGTGAGGGCGAATCGCCTGAAGGCGCTGGCGATTTCGGCGAGCAAGCGTTCGCCGCTGATGCCGGATCTGCCGACCGTTGCCGAGAGCGGCGTCCGGGGCTTCGAAGCGGTCGGCTGGCAGGGGCTGCTCGCGCCGGCAGCAACGCCGCGGCCGGTCGTCGAGAAGATCCACCAGACGCTCGCGCGCGGGCTCGCGCAGCCGGAGTTGCGCAGCCGCATCGACGCGATGGGCATCGAGTTCAGCGGAGCCGGCCCCCAGCCCTATCAGCGCTTCATCCGCGACGAAGTCGCGAAGTGGGCGAAGGTCGTCGAGCAGTCGGGCGCCCGGATCGATTGATTATCCGGCGCCCGTAGAGCTCAAGGTCGAGCGACGATCCTGACCGTCCGGACCGCAACGATCCGACCGGCTCCGGCCGCCGGGCGCTGCGGTCCCTGCCAGCCTTCCCCGCGCCACTGCTGCGCGGTGTCCTCGATGTCGATGCACCGGCTCTGCTCCATTGCATCGACCGCGATGTCGACCTCCCGCTGCGTGTTCGCATCGACCGCGAGCAGATGGTGGCCGCGGCGCACTGCCTCGGAGTACATGCCGACGTAGTCCTCGTCGAGGCTGAACAGCGACTTCAGCCATTCGCCGGCGCTCTGGCGGCGGCTGTCGGGTCCTGCACTCGACATCACAGCGCTGTCCTGGTGCAGCTTGATGGCCGAGTCGGCGAAGCCCTTCTCGCGCAGCTTCTCACGGGCTTCGACGGCGTCCTCCAGGTTCTTGAATACGCCGATCAGCGTGTTCGCCATGTGTGACTCCCGTCGATGGGTGGAAACCTGTTGTGCAGCAAGTGCCGTGCCTGCGGCAGGTGACGGCGAGCGTGAGCGACTCAGCCCGACTCGCTGGCGGCCCCGATCCGTGCCAGCAGCACCTTCGGGTCGATCGGCTTGACCAGATGCTCGGCGAATCCGGCCGCCCGCGAGCGCTCCTTGTCTTCGCGCTGGCCGTAGCCGCTGAGCGCGATCAGCAGCGTCTTGTGCATTGCGGAATCGGCGCGCAGCGCCTGCGCCAGCGTATGGCCGTCGACCCCCGGCAGCCCGATGTCGAGCAGCGCGACGTGCGGCTTGAACTCGCGCGCCTGCGCGAGCGCCCCGTCGCCGCTGTACCACGTGCGCACTTCGTGCCCTTCGGCCTGCAGCAGGATCGCGAGCGTGTCGGCCGCATCCTGGTTGTCGTCGACGATCAGGATCCGGCGCGGCGCGGCGTCGCGCGGCGTTGCGCCCGCGGCGTCGGTCGCACCGTCGGCCGCCGCTTGCGCCGGCGCGGACTGCGCGCACGGCAGCACGATGCGGAACGTCGCGCCGCGGCCGCGTCCCGTGCTCTCGGCCGCGACGCGGCCGCCGTGCATCTCGACCAGCCGCTTGACCAGCGGCAGCCCGATCCCCAGTCCGCCTTCGGAGCGATCGAGCTGCTGTTCGCCCTGCGCGAACAGCTCGAACACGTACGGCAGGAACTCCGGCGAGATCCCCACGCCGTCGTCGGCGACGCTGATCTCGATTTCGTCGCCGATGCGCCGCTGCGCGACGCGGATGTGGCCGCCGGCGGGCGTGTATTTCCCGGCGTTGTGCAGCAGATTGCTCAGCACCTGCGTCAGGCGCGCCGCGTCGACGTCGATGACCACTTCCGGATCGTCGATGTCGAGCGCGACCGCGACGCCGCGGGCGTCGATGAACGGCCGCATCGATTCCATCGCGTGAGCGATGACCTGCGAGGCGGCCACCGGCTGGCGTTGCAGCGCGATCTTGCCC
>DATLGW010000283.1:0-2554 GCA_035540315.1 Burkholderiaceae bacterium
GTTCGGCGGCTTGTGGTACCTGCTTCGCACGCCGTTCGGCAACTACCTCGCTGATCGGCACGCCGGCATTCGGAAGGACCTCGTCGAGGCGGCCAACGTGAGCGCCGTCGCGACGGCGCAGCTCGCCGACATCGAGCGGAAGCTGCAGGCCCTGCCCGGCGAGATCGAAGCCCTGAGGGAACGCGGCGCGGCCGAGATCGCGTCCGAAGAGGCCCGCATCGCGGCGCTCGCGGCCGCCGAGCGCGAACGGCTCCTCGAGCAGACGCGGCGCGAAATCGATCTTCAGCTTCGTCTTGCGAAGCGGGAACTGGTGGAACATGCGGCCGACCTGGCGGTGCAGCTCGCGAGTCAGCGCATCGCCCAGCAGATCACCCCCGCGGACCAGCAGCGGCTCGTGGATCGCTATCTCGACAACATCGGAGGAAGCCGCCCGACGGCCTAGCCGCGTGCGGACGGGGCGGCCGCCGATTGGCCGCGGGAGACACCACCAGGACGATGTCGCAACGAACGTCTGCCACTCGCTACGCGAAGGCGCTGCTCGAGGTGGCGATCGCCGAGTCCGATCCGTCCACGATCGAGCGCGATCTCGCGACGCTGTCGGATGCCATGCAGGGGCACGCCGACCTGCGCCGCGCCCTCACGAGTCCTGGCGTGCCGCAGTCGGGCCGCGAGAACGTCGCGCGCGCCGTGGCGGCGCAGGCCGGCGTCCAGCCACCGGTCGCCAAGCTGTTCGCGCTGCTCGCGGAACGCGGACGGCTCGACTTGGTCCCGACGATCCTCGAGGTGTATCGGGAGCGGCTCCTCGCGCATGCCAACGTGGTGCGTGCGCTCGTCACTTCCGCGGCGCCGCTGCCCGCCGATCGCATCGAGGCGCTCATGACTGCGCTCGCCCGCGTGACGGGCAAGAAGGTGCGGCTCGACACGCGCGTGGAGCCGTCGCTCATCGGCGGGGTCGTCACGCAGATCGGCAGCACGGTGTACGACGGCAGCATCAGCACGCAGCTGGCCCGAATGCGCCAGCAGCTCGTGGAGAACGCCTGAGGCCGGCGCCGCTCGACCGCGGCGGCCGGCAGGACGGACGTGTGGGCGCAGGGCGGCACCGCGCCGGAGCAGAAGCATGGATCTGAAAGCAGACGAGATTTCGAGAATCATCAAGGAGCAGATTGGGAGCTTCGCGGTCGACATCGACGTTGCCGAGGTCGGCACGGTCACGTCGCTCGGCGACGGCATCGCCAGGCTCCATGGCTGCGAGCGCGCGATGGCGGGCGAGATGCTCGAGTTCCCGCACGACGTGTTCGGCATCGCGCTGAACCTCGAGGAGGACAGCGTCGGCTGCGTGCTTCTTGGCGAATATCGCGAGATCAAGGAAGGCGATCCGGTGCGGCGCACCGGACGCATCATCTCGGTGCCGGTGGGCGAGGAGATGCTCGGGCGCGTGGTGAACGCGCTCGGCCGGCCGATCGACGGGAAAGGGCCAATTCTCACCAAGCAGTTCTCGCCCATCGAGCGGCTCGCGCCGGGCGTGGTGGATCGGCAGCCGGTGCGTGAACCGCTGCAGACGGGGCTCAAGGCGATCGACGGCATGGTGCCGATCGGCCGCGGGCAGCGCGAGCTGATCATCGGCGACCGGCAGACCGGCAAGACGGCGGTCGCGCTCGACACGATCCTGAACCAGAAGGACACGGGCGTCATCTGCATCTACAACGCGATCGGCCAGAAGCAGTCGACGATCGCGCAGCTCGTGCGCACGCTCGAGGAGAACGACGCGATGCGCTACAGCATCGTCGTCGCCGCGGCGGCGTCGGATCCGGCGCCCATGCTCTATATCAGCCCGTACGCCGCCACGGCCATGGGGGAGTACTTCCGCGACAGCGGGCGGCATGCGCTGCTGGTGTACGACGATCTCTCGAAGCACGCGCAGTCGTACCGCGAGATTTCGCTCCTGCTGCGCCGGCCGCCGGTACGCGAGGCCTATCCGGGCGACGTCTTCTACCTGCACTCGCGGCTCCTGGAGCGCGCCGCGAAGCTGAACGACTCGCTTGGCGGCGGGTCGCTGACGTCGCTCCCGATCATCGAGACGCAGGCGGGCGACCTCTCGGCCTACATTCCCACCAACGTGATCTCGATCACGGACGGCCAGATCTTCCTCGAGGCGGATCTGTTCAACCAGGGCGTCCGCCCCGCGATCAACGTCGGCAACTCCGTGTCGCGCGTCGGCGGTTCGGCGCAGATCAAGGCGATGCGCCAGGTGGCGGGCACGCTGCGGCTCGACCTCGCCCAGTACCGCGAGCTGGCCGCGTTCGCGCAGTTCGGCTCGAGCGACCTCGACAAGGCGACGCAGGCGCAGCTCAATCGCGGAGCTCGGCTCGTCGAGCTGCTGAAGCAGCCGCAGTACCGGCCGCTATCGGTCGAGAAGCAGGTGGCCATTCTCTACGCCGGCACGCAGGGCATGCTTGACGACGTGCCGGTGGCGCAGGTGCGTGCGTTCGAGGATCAGTTCCATCGGTTCATGGAGACGCGGTTCTCGAACCTGCTCGGCGCCATCCGGGAGAAG
>DATLGW010000284.1:0-5975 GCA_035540315.1 Burkholderiaceae bacterium
GCCGTAGCCGCCGACGGCCGCGAGCGCGGCCGGCCCGTCCAGGCCGCAGTCGCGCCACAGCGTGCGCAGCGTCAGGTCCGTTTCGGCGGCGAGCGTGCGGATCAGCGCGCTGACCGCCGGGCGGCGGCGAAACGCGTCGATCGCCGCATCGCGGCGCCGGCGGTGATCGGCGCGCAGCGCCGCCAGCGCGTCGCGCGACGCGGCGGCATCGACGACGGCCGAGGCCATGGCAGCGGCCGCTAGGCAGCGGCCGGAAGCGGCTCCGGCTTGGCCGGCGCGCCGTCGGACGTCGTCAGCACCTCGTAGCCGTCGGGGGTGACCAGCACCGTGTGCTCCCATTGCGCCGACAGGCTGTGGTCCTTGGTCACGATCGTCCAGCCGTCGGCGAGCTCGCGCACCTCGCGCCGGCCGGCATTGATCATCGGCTCGATCGTGAAGATCATGCCCGCGCGCAGCTGTTCGCCCACCCCGGCACGCCCGTAGTGCAGCACCTGCGGCTCTTCGTGGAAACGCCGTCCGATCCCGTGACCGCAGAACTCGCGCACGACCGAGTAGCCGTGGTGCTCGGCGTGGCGCTGGATCGCCTGGCCGATGTCACCGAGCGTAGCGCCCGGCCGCACCCGGCTGATGCCGAGCCACATGCACTCGAACGTCACTTCGCAAAGCCGGCGCGCCGCCACCGACGGCTCGCCGACGTAGAACATCCGGCTGGTGTCGCCGTGAAACCCGTCCTTGATCACGGTGACGTCGATATTGACGATGTCGCCGCTGCGCAGCACCCGATCGCCGGGAATGCCGTGGCAGACCTGGTGGTTCACCGACGTGCAGATCGACTTCGGGAACGGCCGGTATCCGGGCGGCGCATAGTTCAGCGGCGCCGGCACCGTATGCTGAACCTCGACCATGTACTGGTGGCACAGGCGGTCGAGCTCGCCGGTGGTGACTCCGGGGCGAACGAACGGGGCGATATGGTCGAGGACTTCCGACGCGAGTCGGCCCGCGAGCCGCATCGCCGCGATCTCGGCTTCGGTCTTGATGACGATCGGCATCGGGCTTGAACGTAACCTGCTGATTTGAGTTATGATTATAGGCTTAGCCGGCGCTGCGCGCCAAAAGCGGAGCGATCCGCTGCTGGTACGCTGTCCGGCGAAACCCCGCGCTTCGATCGCCGCATTGCGGCCGATTCGGCTTCCAGGGTGCCCGAGAACGCAAGCAAGGTCCGCGACCTGTGCGCGTGTTCCGGGTTCAGGAGCCGTCCGCGAAGCGGAAACCCCAACCCTGACTGGAGAATCCATGTCCGCGACCATGCGTCAGATGCTGGAAGCCGGAGTCCATTTCGGACACCAGACCCGCTTCTGGAACCCCAAGATGGCGCCGTACATCTACGGCCATCGCAACAAGATCCACATCGTCAACCTCGAGAAGACGCTGACGATGTACCAGGAGGCGATGAAGTACCTGCGCCAGCTGGCCGGCAATCGCGGCACCGTGCTGTTCGTGGGGACCAAGCGCCAGGCGCGCGAGATCATCGCCGAGGAGGCGCAGCGCGCCGGCATGCCGTACGTCGACGAGCGCTGGCTCGGCGGCATGCTGACGAACTTCAAGACCGTGAAGACGTCGATCAAGCGGCTGAAGGAGATGGAGGCCGCGTCCTCGGAGGGCGTGCTCGAGCGGATGTCGAAGAAGGAGGCGCTGCTGTTCCAGCGCGAACTCGACAAGCTGAACAAGAGCATGGGCGGCATCAAGGAGATGGCCGGTTTGCCCGACTGCCTGTTCGTGATCGACGTCGGCTATCACAAGATCGCCGTCACCGAGGCCAACAAGCTGGGAATACCGGTCGTGGCCGTCGTGGACACCAATCATTCGCCCGAGGGAATCGACTACGTGATCCCGGGCAACGACGACTCGGCTCGCGCGATCCGGCTGTATGCGCGCGGCGCCGCCGACGCGATCCTCGAGGGTCGCTCCAGCGCGCTGCACGACGTCGCCAAGGCGGGTGCCGAAGGCGACGAGTTCGTCGAAGTCGAGTCGGAGGAAGCGTAAGCATGGCCGAGATCACCGCGAGTTTGGTCAAGGAGCTTCGGGAGAAGACCGACGCGCCGATGATGGAGTGCAAGAAGGCGCTGGCCGAAGCCGGTGGCGACATGTCGCGTGCCGAGGAGATCCTGCGGGTGAAGCTCGGCAACAAGGCGAGCAAGGCCGCCAGCCGAGTGACTGCCGAGGGCATCGTCGGCGTCTGGGTCGCCCCGGACGCGAAGCTGGCCGCGATGGTCGAGCTGAACTGCGAGACCGACTTCGTCGCGAAGAACGACGATTTCCGGCAGTTCGCGCAAACCCTCGCGGAGGTGGTCGCGCAGCGCGCGCCGGCCGATCTGCAGGCGCTCGCGTCGCTGCCGCTGCCCGGGGGCAGCGTCGAGCAGGTGCGCACGGCGCTGGTCGGGCGCATCGGCGAGAACATCTCGATCCGGCGCTTCGCGCGGCTGCAGGCGCGCGGGCGGATCGCGTCGTACGTGCACGGCGGCGCGAAGATCGGCGTGCTGGTCGACCTGGTCGGAGGCGACGACGCGCTCGCGAAGGACGTCGCGATGCACATCGCGGCCAGCAAGCCGGTCGCGCTGTCGCGCGGCGGCGTGCCGGCCGAGCTGATCGAGCGCGAGCGTTCGATCGCCCAGCAGAAGGCGGCCGAATCGGGCAAGCCCGCCGAGATCGTGACCAAGATGGTCGAAGGCTCGGTGCAGAAGTACCTGAAGGAGGTCACGCTGCTGGGCCAGCCGTTCGTCAAGGACGACAAGCAGACGATCGAGCAGCTGCTGAAGTCGCGTGGCGCGACGGTGGCGGAGTTCGCGCTGTACGTCGTCGGCGAAGGCATCGAGAAGAAGCAGACCGACTTCGCTGCCGAAGTCGCCGCACAGGCGGCTGCGGCAGCGCGCTGAGCCTTGCAGGGCGCGGCGTTGCCGCGTCCTGCGCCCGACACGAGGCGACCGACGATGACGACAGGGACGATCCGCTACCGGCGCGTGCTGCTGAAGCTGTCGGGCGAAGCGCTGATGGGGGAGGATCCCTACGGAATCAACCGCGGCACGATCGAGCAGATGGCGCGCGAGATCGCCGACGTCGTCCGGATGGGGGTCGAGCTCGCGATCGTGATCGGCGGGGGCAACATCTTCCGCGGCGTGGCGCCCGGCGCGGCCGGAATGGACCGGGCGACCGCCGACTACATGGGGATGCTGGCGACGGTGATGAACTCGCTGGCGCTGCAGGACGCGCTGCGCCAGTTCGGCGTGACCGCGCGCGTGCAGTCGGCGCTGAAGATCGAGCAGGTGGTCGAGCCGTACATCCGGCCCAAGGCGCTGCGCTACCTCGAAGAGGGAATGGTCGTGATCTTCGCGGCCGGCACCGGCAACCCGTTCTTCACGACCGACACCGCCGCGGCGCTGCGCGGCGCCGAGGTCGGCGCCGAAGTGGTCCTGAAGGCGACCAAGGTCGACGGCGTCTACAGCTCCGATCCGCTGAAGAATCCGGAGGCCACCCGCTACGCGTCGATCAGCTTCGACGACGCGATCGCGCGCAAGCTGAAGGTCATGGATGCAACGGCGCTGTCGCTGTGCCGTGACCAGAAGCTGCCGATCAAGGTATTCTCGATCCTGCGCGAAGGCGCGCTGCGCCGCGTGATCCTCGGCGAGGACGAGGGCACGCTGGTGCACGTCTAGCGCCGGGAGCCGCTCGAAAGGGACGTATCCAATGAGCACCGCCGACGTCAGGAAAACGGCCGAGCAGAAGATGCAGCGATCGCTGGAGGCGCTGAAGGCCGCGCTGGCGAAGATCCGGACCGGACGGGCGCACGTGGGGCTGCTGGACCACGTGCACGTCGATTACTACGGCAGCTCGGTGCCGATCAACCAGGTCGCCAGCGTCACGCTGCTCGACGCCAGGACGATCGGCATCACGCCGTTCGAGAAGAAGATGGTGGGCACGATCGACAAGGCGATCCGCGAATCCGACCTCGGGCTGAATCCGGCCACCGTCGGCGAGCTGATCCGGGTGCCGATGCCGCCGCTGTCCGAGGAGCGCCGCCGCGAGCTGACGAAGGTCGTGCGCCACGACGGCGAGGCGGCGAAGGTCGCCGTGCGAAACCTGCGTCGCGACGCCAATGCAGAGCTGAAGGACATGGTCAAGAAGAAGACGATTTCCGAGGACGAGGAGCGCCGCGCCGAGGAAGAGATCCAGAAGCTGACCGACCGCTACATCGGCGAGATCGACAAGATCCTGCAGCACAAGGAACAGGAGATCATGACGGTCTAGGGCGCCGTGCCCCCGATGCGTCCGCGCCCGATGCCGATCTCCCTTGTCAGCAGCACCGCCGAAGAGGCGCCCGAGCCGCGGGACGTCCCGCGTCACGTCGCAATCATCATGGATGGCAACGGCCGCTGGGCGACCGCGCGCCATCTGCCGCGTGTCGCCGGCCACGGCAAGGGCGTCGATGCGGTGCGCAAGGTCGTCGAGGCGGCCGCTCGGCGCGGCGTCGAGTTCCTGACGCTGTTCGCGTTCAGCTCGGAGAATTGGCGCCGGCCTGCCGACGAGGTGTCGATGCTGATGCGCCTGTTCGTGTCGGCGCTCGAGCGTGAAGTCACCCAGCTCAAGGCGAACGGGATCCGGCTTCGGGTCGTCGGCGACCTGTCGGCTTTCGAGCCGCGGCTGCAGCGGCTGATCGAGCAGGCTCAGCTGCAGACGGCGACGAACCAGCGGATGACGCTGACGGTAGCGGCGAATTACGGCGGGCGCTGGGACATCCTGCAGGCGGTCCGGCGGCTGTTCTCCGAGCGTGAGGACCTGCGCTCGGAGCCGCAATCGTTCTGCGAGGGCGATCTGGCGCCGTACCTGGCGCTCAGCCACGCGCCCGAGCCCGATCTGTTCATCCGCACCGGAGGCGAGCAGCGGATCAGCAATTTCCTGCTGTGGCAGCTCGCCTACACCGAGCTGTACTTCACCGAGACCTACTGGCCCGACTTCGACGCGCGCGAGCTCGACCTGGCGATCCAGTCGTACCGGCGGCGCGAGCGCCGCTTCGGGCGCACCAGCGCGCAGCTGGCCCACAAGGCTTCCGGCGCCGGCTAGTGAACGCCGGCACGACCTGATGCTCGCGCAGCGGATCGTCACCGCGGCGGTACTGCTGGCGATTCTCGTTCCGGCAATCTTCCTGGCTGCGCCGTGGGTCTGGGGCGTGCTGTCGCTCGCGATCCTGGCGGCGGCCGCGCTCGAATGGGGACGGCTGTTCGGCACGCAGGCCGCGGCGATCCGGCTCGCCGCGCTGCTGGCCGCTGCCGGCGCGGGTTATCTGCTGTGGCGTCTGGCGCTGCCCGAGCCGGCGCAACCGTTGCCGACGCCGGCGGCGCTGGCGCTGGCCGCGGTCAGCCTGCTGTTCTGGCTCGCCGGCGCGCCGGCGGCGCTGGCCAGGGGCCGGCCGATCGAGCCGAGCTGGTCGGTCGCGCTGCTGACGCTGATCGCATGCTGGGTCGCGGTGCTCGAGCTGCGGATTCTGGGTGCGGCGATGCTGGTGTCGTGCCTGGTGCTGGTGTGGGTCGCCGACGTCGGCGCGTACTTTGCCGGGCGCGCGTTCGGTCGCCGCAAGCTCGCGCCGCGGATCAGCCCCGGCAAGAGTTGGGAGGGCGTTGCCGGCGGGCTGGTCGCGGTGCTCGCCGTCGGTCTGCTCGCCGCAGCCGTCGCGCCGCAGGCGAACCTGTGGCCGGCGCGGCTGGCGCAACATCTGCCCTGGCCCGCGCTCGCGCTCGCGCTCGCGATCCTGGTCGCGCTGTCGGTGATCGGCGACCTGTACGAGTCGCTGCTCAAGCGAACCGCCGGCGTCAAGGACAGCGGTCAGCTGCTGCCGGGTCACGGCGGCGTGCTCGATCGAGTCGATGCGCTGGTGCCGACGATGCCCGCCTGCCTGCTGGCCTTGCTGGTCCTGCGATAATCCC
>DATLGW010000285.1:0-2725 GCA_035540315.1 Burkholderiaceae bacterium
TGGCGCTGCAGTGCCGCTAGCTCTGCCGCGCCGGCGCGCCGACGCGGACCGGCACCGCCTGCGGCGGCAACTCGCGCTCGAGCCAGCGGCGCAGCCGCATCACGTCCTGCGTGCGCGAGGCGGCGCCGTTCGAATCGAGCAGCACCAGGATGTACGAGCGGCCGTCGAGCCCGATCTGCATCACCAGGCAATTGCCGGCCTCGGAGATATAGCCGGTCTTCTGCATGCCGATCTGCCACTCGGGCCGCTCGATCAGCCGGTTCGTCGAGCGGAAAGTGACCAGGCGGTATGCGGTGTCGACGGTCAGGTTCGGCGCGGTCGAGAACTCTCGGATCAGCGGATAGTCGTGCGCCGCCCGCGCCAGCAGCGCCAGGTCGCGGCCGCTCGACACGTTGCGGCTCGACAACCCGGTGGAGTCGGCGAAGTGGCTGTCCCGCATTCCGAGCTCGCGCGCCTTGCGGTTCATCTGCGCGATGAACGCCGTCGCGCCGCCCGGGTAGTGGCGCGCCAGCGCGCTGGCGGCGCGATTCTCCGACGCCATCAGCGCCAGCTGCAGCATCTCGCCACGCGCCAGCCGCGAGCCGATGTCGAGCCGGGAGCTGGTGTGCTTTTCGGTGTCCCGGTCGGCATCGGAGATTTCGAGCATCTCGTGCAGCGGCAGGTCCGCATCGAGCACCACCATCGCGGTCATCAGCTTCGTGATCGACGCGATCGGCAGCACCGCCTGCGGGTTCTTCTGGTACAGCACTTCGCCGGAGTCCTGCTCGACCACCATCGCGACCGCCGATCTCAAGTCGAGCGGATCGTCGACCGAGTGCAGACCGATCGCATGGCCGATCGACACGCGCGCCGGCCCGGCCGCCGCCGCGGCCCGCCGCGGCGGTTTCGCGGCGGCCGCCCGCTGCGTCTTGTTGCTCTTGGCTTTCGTCGCCGTGCGGGCCGCGGAACCCGCCCGCTGGACCTCGGGAGACACCGCGCGCTTGGCGGCCTTGCGAGGCTTGTCCTTCTGCTGCGCAAGCGCGAAGTCGGGGATAGCCGCCAACGCGAGCGACAGGAACAGCGGCGACAACAAACCCCCCAACGCGACGCGCAGCGAAATCAATTGCGGACCCCCCACCGATTTTGGCCGCAGTGTAGCAAGAGACCGTGGGACTGCTCACGCGATAATTTGCGCCGCTGTGTGAACTACTTAGCAGCAGAATCCGACAAACGACATGAAGCGGGCGACCAACGCGCGCTTGCGCACGGCCGCGGCTGCATTCCGCGCAACCCCCCGTGCCGGCGCTGGGCCGCCGCCGTCGGCACGGCAGCGGGACGCGCGGGCGGGCGCCGGTGCTGCGATGCACAAAATTATTCTTGACTTCTCGCGATCAGTCGCTACAATTGGTTTTGTTGCGTCGCACAAACTGACGCAGGCCACTGGCAGGCGACGCCAGCTGATTGTTTCGATTGCTTTTTTTATTTATTCGCGAGGATTACATGTTTACGTCCGCTGATCAATTGGTTGCTCTGCACAAGGCAACGCTCGACACGCTGCAGGCGGTCGCGCTGAAGTCGGTCGAAGGTTACGAGAAGCTTGCGGAACTGCAGATGCAGGCCGCCAAGACGTCGATGGAAGAAGGCGCGCTGCAGTGGAAGGCGCTGTTCGAGTCGCGCGATCCGAAGGGTTTTGCCGACGTCGCGCTGGCGAGCGCGCAGCCGGCAGCCGACAAGGTGAGCGCCTATGCGCGTCACGTGTACGAGATCGCGACCGAGACCAACACCGAGATCGCGAAGATCGTCGAGCGCCACATTGCCGAGAGCAACAAGCAGCTGTTGTCGGCGATCGATTCGCTGGGCAAGAACGCGCCGGCCGGCACCGAAGGCCTGGTCACGTTCGTGAAGTCGGCGGTGTCGAACGCGAACTCGGCGTGGGATCAGGTCAACAAGGCGACCAAGCAGGTCGTCGAACTGACCGAGGCGAATCTCGCCGCCGCGACCAAGAACACGGTCAACGCTGCGAATCGCACCGCCCGCAAGGCCGCCTGAGCAAGCAACGGAATTCAGGTGCGCAGAAAAGCCTGATCTCGGCCGCGCCGTACGGCGCGGCCGCTGATTCGAGCCCGGTTCGGTCACGAACCGGGCTTTTTTTCGCTCACAACTTCGCGCCGAGCGCGACCAGGCCGGCGCGCAGCCGCTCGAACGCAGCGAGCACCTGTGCCGGATCGCCCTTGACGCCGAGCTCGATGTGGCGCCGTGCGCCGGCGTCGCCGGCCGACGGCAGGCTGAAGCAGCGGACCTGAGGGAATGCCGCCTCGATCGCCTCCAGCAGCGGCGTCACGGTCGACTCGGCCAGCTCGAACACGATCAGCGACTGCTCGGCGCTCGCGCGCCGATGAAACAGCGGCGCGTAGTGCGTGTCGAGCACCCATGCGATCATCGGCCACGCCATCACCGGAAACCCCGGCACGAACCAGTGATTTCCGATCGAGAACCCGGGCACCTGGTTGTACGGGTTCGGGATGATCTGGGCGCCGGACGGAAACTCGCCCATCTTCAGCCGCTGGCGGTTCTCCGGCGCATCCGGGTCCGGGCTCGCCCTGCCCTCGCGGGCGAGCTCGGCGCTGCGCTCGGCGATCAGCTGCGCCGCCTGCGGATGCAGCTCGAGCGGCACGCCCAGCGCCGCGGCCGCCGCCTGCCGCGTATGATCGTCGGGAGTCGCGCCGATGCCGCCGCAGCACAACAC
>DATLGW010000286.1:0-2075 GCA_035540315.1 Burkholderiaceae bacterium
GAGCTTGTCGATGACGTCGGCCGGCAGACCGGCGGGGCCGAACAGGCCGATCCAGTTGTTTGCCTCGAAACCCGGCAACGCGGCCTCGGCGACCGTCGGCACGTTCGGCAGCGCCGGCGCGCGCTCGGGCCCGATCACCGCGAGCGCGCGCAGCCGGCCGTCGCGCACGTACGGCAGCACGGTCGGCATCGTCGCGAACGCCATCGTCGTCTGCCCGCCCAGCAGGTCGGTGATCGCCAGCGGGTTGCTGCGATACGGCACGTGCACGAGCTTGACGTCGGCCATCTGCTGGAACAGCTCGCCGGCGATCCGGCTCGACGAGCTGCCGCTGCCGAACGTCAGCTTGCCCGGCTGCTTGCGCGCGAACTCGATGAACTCCTTGACCGTCGTCGCCGGCAGCTTCGGATTGACGACCATGATCTGGCCGCCGGTGCCCAGCAGCGTGATCGGCGCGAAGTCCTTGACCGGGTCGTACGGCAGCTTCTTGAACAGGTGTTCGTTCGCCGCATGCGTGGTGTTCGTGCTGATCAGCACCGTGTGGCCGTCGGGCGCGGCCTTCGCGGCGGCCTGCGCGGCGATGAACCCGGACGCGCCGGGCTTGTTCTCGACGACGACCGGCTGCTTGGTCTCGGCCGACACCGCCTGGCCGAGCGCGCGCGCGAGCTGGTCGGTCGCGCTGCCGGCGGCGAACGGCACGATGAACGTGATCTGTTTGGACGGGAACGACTGCGCGGCGGCGGCCGACGCGACGGTCGCGAACGCCGCGACGGCGGCGATCCGGGCGATGAAGGGATATCGCATGTTCAGGTCTCCTTGACTTGGCCGAGCAAAGATTCGGGTACGGAAATCGGAAGGGTCAGCAACAGGAACGACAGCGATTTGCCGTGCGTGTCCAGGTTCAGCGAGTCGTTGACGCCGCCGTCGAGCACGCCGTCGATGACGAAGTTCATCGCCGCGAGCTTCGGCAGCAGGTAACGGCGCACCGACGTCGGCCGCCGGTGCGCGAAGTGCGCGCGGACCGCGGCTTCGGTGACTTGCGCGACCAGCAGGTCGTACAGCGCCGGCGAATACGCGAACAGCCCGATGCTGCAGCGATCGCCCTTGTCGCCGGTGCGCGCGTGCGCAACGCGATAGAGCTCGACGGTGGCGGTCATTCGACGAACCTCCAGCCGGTCGCGATCGCCTCGCGCGGCACCAGGCACGACACGGTATTCAGCCGCGAGCGCAGCGCCGTTCGGACTCCGCCGCCGCCGGCGGGGCCGCAGGTATACAGCGCGTTGACCTCGCGCAGCACGCGCTCGGCCGTGCCGCGGTCGTCATCGGCCGTGGCCACGCGCAGCCGCACGTCGCGCGCTTCGCCGAACGGCTGCGCCTGCAGCCGGCGGCCGGCGTCGTCGCCGAACACGCTGAGCACGCCGATCAAATCCACCCGCAGCGAGACGTCCGGCAGGCGGCGGCGCAGCACGTCGGCCGCGAGCCGCGCGCGCCGCTCGGCGCCGGGTCCTGCATACGAGATCTCGCCTTCGGCGAGCCAGCCTCCGTGACGGAACACGTTGACTTTCAGCGTGTCGGGGCGCGGGTGGCCGCGCACGCCGGACAACGCGACGCGGTCGGCACCGACTTCGCGCAGCTCGGCGTCGGTGATGTCGGCGACGACGTCGGGCGTCAGGTACGCCGCCGGGTCGTGCAGCTCGTACAGCAGCTGCTCCTTGACGGTCGCGAGCGTGACCATGCCGCCGGTGCCGTCGGCCTTGCCGATCACGCAGTTGCCGTCGGCGTCGATCTCGGCAATCGGAAAGCCGGCGACATGCAGGTCCGGCACGTCCTTCAGCCCCGGGTCGGCGAAATAGCCGCCGGTGACCTGCGTGCCGCACTCGAGCAGGTGGCCGCACATCGTCGCGCGCGCCAGCCGATCCCAGTCGTCCAGCGGCCAGCCGAAGTGCGCGAGCGCCGGGCCGAGCGCGAGCACCGGATCGGCAATGCGGCCGGCGACGACGATCTGGGCGCCGGCGCGCAGCGCGGCGGCGACCGGTTCGGCGCCGATGTAGGCGTTCGCGCTGACGACGCCGGCGCCC
>DATLGW010000287.1:0-29286 GCA_035540315.1 Burkholderiaceae bacterium
GGCGAACACGAACGCCGCCAGCCGCAGCAGATACACGTTCAGGCCGATCAGCGCCGCACGCGTGTCGTTCTCCCGGATCGCCACCAGCGCGCGTCCGAACGGGCTGCCGACGACGCGGTACTTCAGGTAGAAGCATGCGGCAACGCAGACCAGGATGAAGAAGTACTGGATCGTCGGATCGGTCAGCCCGTATTCTTCGTCGCCCCAGGTCAGCATCGGCGGCAGCGAGAACGTGGTGCCGTCGTCGCCGCCGGTCAGCGGCTTCATCGTCATCGCGAGGAAATAGAAGATCAGCGAGAAAACGACGGTGATGATCGCGAAGTAATGCCAGGTCAGCCGTACCGCGAACACGCCCGCGATCGCCGCCATCGCGATCGCCAGCACGATGCCGAAGCCGAACGCCGGCCAGAACGACAGCCCCAGCTTGGCAATGCCGATCGCGACCCCGTACATCCCCATGCCGAAATACAGCGCCTGCCCGAACGACAGCAGGCCGACGTAGCCGAACAGCAGGTTCACGCTCGCGGCCAACAGCGACCAGATCAGGATCTCGCTGATGATCACGACCCAGAACTGATCGGCAACGATCGGAACGACCCACGGGACGGTCGCCAGGAACGCGGCGAACAGCGCCAGCAGCGCGAGCTCGAGCCGCGTCCACTTCACCGCGTCGCCCCCTTGAACAGGCCCTGCGGCCGAAACAGCAGCACCGCGCTCATCAGCACCAGCGACGTGATCCGCGCCACCGTCGGATCGGCGAAGCTTGCGATCACGCCCTCCATGAACGCCAGCAGCACCGCGGCTGCCGCCGTCCCAGGCAGGTTGCCGAGCCCGCCGATGATCACCGCCATGAAGCAGGCGGGGAGGATGTCGACGCCGGCGCGGAAATCGACGGTCGTGATCGGCGCGGCGACCACCCCGCCCAGCACCGCGAGCGACGTGCCGATCGCGAACGTCAACAGGTAGATCCGCTGCGCCGGAATGCCCATCGCGATCGCCGTGTCCGGGTCGTGGCGCACCGCGCGCATCCAGGTGCCGGTCTTCGTGTACTTCAGGAACGCGAAGAAGGCGGCGAGCGCGACGATCGACACCGCGGCGGCGAACGGCCGGTACAGCTCGTACTCGATGCCGAACAGCGGGATCGTCCCCTCGATCGGCGACAGGATCCGCCGCGGCGTCGGACCGAACGTCGCCCGCACGCTCTCCTGCAGGATCAGCGACAGCCCGAAGGTCGCGACGATCGACAGCGCGGCGGCATTGCGGATCGGCCGGATCACCGTGCGCTCCATCAGGATCCCGAGCACGAACCCGATCAGCGGCACGACCAGGAATCCGATCCAGTAGTTGCCGGTGTAATACAGCGTGAACCACGCGAGCACGGTGCCGACCATGAAGAAGTCGCCGTGCGCGATGTTGATGATGTCGAGCAGGCCGAAGATGATCGACAGGCCCAGCGCGATCAGCGCGATGATCAGCCCCCAGACCAGGCCGTTGATCGCGAGCGGCAGCAGAACGTCAGGCATCGCGGCGCGGTCTCCTCAATACAGCCGAAAAATCTACTGCAGCGCTCAGGCGTGCGGAAAGCCGAAAATCTGCAACGGCGCTTGCAGGAATCCTAGGACGCCCACGGGCCGTTCAGGTAGCTGCGATCGGCCTCCAGCAACTCCTTCAGGTACGACACGACGGCCTTGATCCGCGTCGCGTACTGCAGATCTTCGTGCACGCTGAGGAAGATGTCGCGATGCACGACGACCTCGCGCTCGAGCACCGGCCGCAGCGCCGGCTCCTTTTCCACCGCGAACCGCGGCAGCAGGACCAGGCCCGCTCCGGACGCTGCGGCAGTCATCTGCGCGATCATGCTGTTGGAGCGGAAGAACATCTGCGGCTCGGCGATCACCTCCTCCAGCCACCGGACCGTGCTCACCTGGATCATGTCCTCCAGATAGCCGGTGAACCGGTGGTTCTTCAGGTCGTCCACGGAAGCCGGCTCGCCGAGCTCGCGGAAATACGCGTCGGATCCGTAAAGCGACAGCGTGAAGCTGCCGGCGCGCTCGCAGCGCATCCTCGGCCCGGTGACCTCGAAGAAGCTGAGAAACAGATCGGCCTCACGGCGGCTGACGTTGACCTGCCGAGCCGAGGTCACCAGCTCCAGCTTCAGCAGCGGATACCGCTTCATCAGCGGCAGCAGCCGGCGCGCCAGGTACAGCGACCCGATGCCTTCCATCATCGCGATCCGCACCGTGCCCGACGGCTCGTCGGCGCCGCCGGTCAGCGTTTCGCGCAGCCCGATCACGCCGCGCTCGGCCGTCTCCACGTGAGGCAGGATCGTCGCCGCGAGCTCGGTCGGCTTCAGCCCGGAGCGGTGGCGCTCGAACAGCGCACCGCCCAGGCACATCTCCAGCTGCGACAGCCGCCGGCTGACGGTCGAGTGATCCAGCTTCAGCGCGCGCGCGGCCTCGGTGAGGCTGCCGACCCGCGCGATCGCCAGAAAGACCCTGAGGTCATCCCAGTCCAGATCGCCCAAAGCGATCTTCTTCGTCGTCATCGGTCATCCGATTCACGCGCCTGCGCACACCACCGTGCGAAATTGTCCGTTGAGGCCCCGACCGCCGGAACTATAAGCTAGCTGATCGCGCTCAACCACCCGACACGCGAGAAGCAGCCATGAGCTTCCTCCCAAAGGTCAGGACCGCCGCGGTCCACGCCTCTCCCGTCTTCCTGGACAAGCAGGCCACCGCCGAAAAGGCCGTCGGGCTGATCGCCGAGGCGGCTCGCGCAGGCGCCGAACTGGTGGTGTTCCCGGAATCGTACATTCCGGCGTTTCCGGTCTGGGCCGCATTGTCGGCCCCGATCTACAACCACGACCTGTTCGCGTCGATGGTCGAGAACAGCCTGATGGTGCCGGGACCCGAGATCGCGCTGATCGCGGCGGAGGCTCGCCGGCGCCGCGTCTTCGTGTCGATGGGGATCAGCGAACGCAGCCCGATCAGCGTCGGGTGCATCTGGAACTCGAACCTGCTGATCGACGACGAGGGCCGCCTGCTGAACCATCACCGCAAGCTGGTGCCCACATTCTTCGAGAAGCTGATCTGGGCACCCGGCGACGGCGCGGGGCTGGTCGTCTCCGACACCCGTCTGGGCAGGATCGGCGCGCTGATCTGCGGGGAGAACACCAACCCGCTGGCCCGTTACGCGCTGATGGCCCAGGGCGAGCAGATCCACATCTCCACCTGGCCCCCGGTGTGGCCGACGCGGAACCCGCAAGCAGGCGGCAATTACGACAACGTCGCCGCCAACCGCACGCGCGCGGCAGCCCACTCGTTCGAAGCCAAGGCGTTCACGATCATCTGCGCCGGGTACATGGACAAGCGGATGCGCGATTTCCTCGTGGACCGGCAGCCCGAGGCCGCTGCGATCCTGGACAACACGCCGCGCGCCGCGTCGCTGGTCGTCGATCCGACCGGAGCGCAGGTCGGCAACACGCTGCAGAACGACGAAGGGATCGTATATGCCGACCTCGACCTGAACGCCTGCATCGAACCCAAGCAGTTCCACGACGTCGTCGGGTATTACAATCGATTCGACGTGTTCGATCTGAAGGTCACGCGCTCGCGCATTCAGCCTGCGACCCTGATCGACGCCGAGCGGCCGGCAGCGCCCGACCTGATCGATACCGCACGGCACTCAGAGTCGAAGGAAGCGCGTGCAGCCGCTCCGACCGCGATCGCACCCGAAGCGACCGCTTCGTAAGTTCGACTGCAGTACCCGAGTCACCCGATGAGCAGCGAATCACCTGGTCTGGCGGTGAGCGATGCCGCCCTGTCCCGCAGCTCCTGGACGTCCGACGTCATCGAGCGGTTTCTGCGCGCGCTGAGCCGGGGCAAGCGGCCGGCCGAAAGCCCGCAGCTGGTCGAGATGGCCGAAGCGCTGCTGTCGATCCGCGGCGAGGCGTCGGGCGTCGCGCTGGCCGCGCAACTGCTCGAGGCCTATGCGTCGGCCGACGACACCGCGAAGCTGGCGTTCCTGGCGCAGCTGGTGGAATCCTTCGGTCCCGACACGACGCTGCTGGACCGCAGAATCGAGGCCTACCGCGCCGATCCTTCGGCGCAGTCGGCAGTGGCGCTGCACGCGGCGGCCGAGCCGCGGCGCCAGGAGCTGATCCGCCGGATGAACCTTGCACCGAACGGCACCGTGCGGCTGGTGCGGATGCGCGAGGACGTGCTGCGCCACCAGCCCGCGCATCCGGCGCTCGCTGCGGTCGATGCCGACTTCGTGCACCTGTTCTCGTCCTGGTTCAACCGCGGTTTCCTCCAGCTGCAGCGCATCGACTGGATGACCCCGGCGGAGATCCTCGAACGGATCATCCGCTACGAAGCCGTTCACGCGATCTCCAGCTGGGACGATCTGCGACGGCGGCTCGCACCGCCGGACCGCCGGTGCTTCGCGTTCTTTCACCCGGCGCTGCAACACGACCCGCTGATCTTCGTCGAGGTCGCGCTGACCGCGGAGATCCCGCAGGCGATCGCGCCGCTGCTCGCCGACGAACGAACACCCCTCGATCCGACTCGGGCAACGACCGCTATCTTCTACTCGATCTCCACCTGCCATGCCGGCTTGCGCGGCGTCACGTTCGGCAGCTTCCTGATCAAGCAGGTGGCCGAAGAGCTGTCGCGCGAGTTCCCGTCGATCGAGAACTACGCGACGCTGTCGCCGATCCCCCGCTTCGTGCGCTGGCTGCGCACGCAATTTGGCGCCGACGGCACGAGCCTGCTCGACCCGGCGGCGCGCGAGCAGCTGCAGCCGCTGGCGGATCCCGCGTTCGCCGCCGATCGCGAGGTCCTCGAGACGGCGAAACCGGCGCTGACGCGCGCACTGCTCTTTTACCTGTTCGATGCGAAGGACGCCAACGGCCGGCCCGTCGACAGCGTCGCCCGCTTCCATCTGGGCAACGGGGCACAGCTCGAATGCATCCATTGGCTGGCGGACGCGTCGGAGAAGGGGCTGTCGCAGTCGCTCGGGTTCATGGTCAGCTACCGGTACGAGCTGAGCCAGATCGAGCGCAATCACGAGGCATTCGCGAGCCAGGGGGTGATTGCGGCGGCTGCGCCATTGCGGCGCAGTCTGAAGGCAGCGCAGCGGTTGGCCGCGGGCTGAGGAGCGCGCGTCGACTTATTTCGTCGCGCCGGCTGCGCGTCAGCTCCCGAGCCGGCCGTCGTAGCGCCAGGCCCGCAGCTTCGACGCCCGGAGCCTGCGCGCGTGCGGATGCCGCGGGTTGATCAGCACATTGGGCTCCTCCGGCACGACGACCGACGGCACGACCAGCAGCGCGGTCGCCTCCGACTGCAGCCATGCGTCGCCGAGATCGAGCGAGACCTTGCCTTCCGGGATCGCGTCCCAGCCGACCGGCAGGTCGCCCTGAGACCGCACCTGTCGCGCAGCCCAGACGCCGTCGGGCACGTCGATGCGCACGAGGAACCGGTTCAGCGGCAGCCCACCGGCGTTCAGATGGACGACCGTCTCCAGGCAGGCAAGCGCGATCGACGATGCCGCATAGACGACCGGGCGTCCGGGCCGATTCCAGCGACCGCCGGTCGTCTCCGCGCCCTTGCCGCTCAGATCGTGCGCCTCGTACTCACGGGCGTCGATCGCGATCCGCCACAACGAAACGGTCACGTCGTGAGGTCAGGAGTAGGTTCCGCTGCGGAAACGCGCGACCAGATCCGCTACCAATGCCTGCCCCTCGGCGGTGTCCATCAGCTCGGCCGGCCGGCGCCCTCCCAGCGCCGGCAGCGGCTGCTCGATCCATCGCGCGACCCACGCTGCGGCGTCGAAACCCGCCGGGTTCCCGGACTCCTCGACCATCGACTGGACTTGGCCGACCAGCCGCGCCATCCCCACCACGCGCGAGCTCTCGTCGGCCGACAGCGGCTTGTTCTCGCGCGCCTTGCGATCGATCGTCGCGCGCGCGAGGCCCAGCGTGCCGGCGAGTTTTTCCTTGGGCAGCGACATGCGCTTCGCGAGGATCTCGACGACGTTCGCCGGAACCCCTTGCTTGATCAGCGATACCCGCTCCATCGGCTCGGCGCGGTACAGGCGGACGAAGTCGGTGACGGCGGCGGAGGAAGCCCGTGCAGCCGATAGCTTGGCGGCCTCACCCGCAGCGGGCCTGCGGCGTGCAGCGGCAGAAGCGATGGTGGATTTTGGCATGAGCGATTCTTTGAGCGTTCATTTTAGCTCAAATGAGCGTCCGCGACGGATCATAAATCGGGGCGGCCCAGAGGATGAAGTCCGTCCGGTGCAGCCCCCACTCGGCGTGTCTCGGACGACTGCCGAGAAAGCGGCGCTTTTCCGTCGATCTTCATCGCGCAAGGATGCGACCCTGCTGCATGCCAAAGTCCGCTGGAGTCTGCAAATGGTCGCGTTCTCGTCGCCCGCTGATGTCGATGCCTACTACGTCCGACACGGAATCATGCGACTGCGCGTCCTGCAGCGCCGGCGCGACAAGCTCGATCCGGTGACGGCGGAACTCGTCAGCGACTGGCTCGCGCGTTACGATGGCCCGCCGACTCACCGGGCCAGCCTGCCGGCGCCCCGCACGCAACCCGAGCGGCAGCGGCGCACCGCCTGAGCGTTCAGAACGGTCGAGGCCGGCGCGGCTCGCCGATCTCGTATTCGAGCGCCGAGCAGCGCCGTCATCGAAGTCTTCGCCGAAGCTCGGTCTTTGATTCTATGATGATCGCTCGTTTCGCCGTGACATCAGTCAACTCGGATGAAGAACCTGTTCGTCGGCCTGCCAAGCCGCTCCGACGCCGAACGCTTCGACTTGCTGCTGTCGGCGCCGAACCTGCGCATCGAGCGGATCGTGTCGACCGGCCAGGCGACACCGGCTGGCGAGTGGTACGACCAGGAATGGTCCGAATGGGTTGTGGTCCTGTCGGGCGCCGCCGGGTTGCGGATCGAAGGCGATGCCGAGGTCCACGTGCTCGGTCCCGGCGACCATGTCCATCTGCCGGCGCACCGGCGACACCGCGTCGAATGGACTTCAGCCGCGGAACCCACGGTGTGGCTTGCGGTGCATCATCGGGAGTAGCTCCTGCGCGTGGACTCGGTGCGCACCGTCATTCGCGGCGGTCCATCTGACGCGCGCGGCTCTGCCGATCTCCTTTTCACCCGCGCCCCAGCAATCAGAACCACGTTCCGGCTGCCGGCACGCTCGTGCAAGTCGTCGACGTTCTGCGTCACCACCACGAGTCCGGCCTTGAGCCGCTCCAGGTCGGCCAGCGCCCGGTGGCCGGCATTAGGCTGCGCCTGCTCCACCATCGCGATGCGCCACTGGTACCAGCCCCACACCAGGTCCTGGTCCGCCGATCGCCGCAGCCGCTCGCTTCGCGTTCATCAGGTGTTGCTCAGATCATCGCCGGTATGCCACCGGATACCGGAACGTCGTTCGGTGCAACCGATTCTACGGTCCGGCCAGCCGGTGTGTCCGGGATGTCATACTGCACCGGACATCGGAATCGGAGACGATCATGCCCACGGAAAAGATTGCGATCGTCACCGCCGGCGGGTCCGGCATGGGTGCGGCCGCCGCGCGCAAATTGGCGCAGGACGGCTATCGCGTCGCCATCTTGTCCTCCTCGGGCAGAGGCGAAGCGCTGGCTCGCGAGCTAGGGGGCGTCGGCGTTACCGGTTCGAACCTCGTGGCGGCCGATATCCAGCGGCTGGTTGAACTCACCCTGGAGAAATGGGGGCGGATCGACGCGCTGGTCAATTCCGCCGCGCACGGGCCGCGCGCCCAGATCCTTCAGATCAGCGACGAGGACTGGCACAAGGGAATGGAGGTGTATTTCCTCAGCGCCGTCCGGCCGATCCGACTGGTCACGCCCATCATGGAGGCGCAGCGCAGCGGTGCGATCGTCAACATCTCGACCGCGTGGGTGACGCAGCCTTCCGCGATGTTTCCGACTTCGGCTGCCTTCAGAGCCAGCCTGGGGACGTTCGTCAAGATCTTCGCGGACGAGTACGCAGGCAAGGGCATCCGCATCAACAACGTGCTGCCGGGCTGGATCGACAGCCTGCCTGCCACCGCCGAGCGCCGCGATAGCGTGCCGATGGGGCGCTACGGTACCACCGAAGAGATCGCAGCCACCGTGGCTTTTCTGTTGTCCGAAGGCGCGGGGTACATCACCGGCCAGAACATCCGCGTCGATGGTGGGCTGATCCGATCGGTCTGAGCGGCATTTCTTTCTGCGCGCGGCGCCGCTCGACGCTTCGGATGGCACGCAATCATGGCCACGGACAAAGTGGCAGTCTTCACGCGGCGCAATCACAGCGGCCCGGTGCAGAAGTCTTCTACTGCGGGGACTGTCCTGGGAAGCCCGGACGCTCAGCCGACTTCAGCGCGACTGCCTGCACTGCGACGCCGATCGTATCCGTGTTGAACCACGCCTCGCCGTCCTGGATCGAGCAGTTCAGCCGCAGGTTGCGAGCCGCCATCCGCTGCAGCTCGTCGGTCGTCGCAGTCGGCAGCGCCAGCACGGTCAGGTTTTCGAGTCTCGAAAGCGGCACCCGGGACCGTGCCCACCACTGCTCGACCCGGCTGCCGCCGTAGCCGAGCACGACGACCCGCTCGGCCCGGCCGCACGCGCGCCTGATGAGCTTATCGTCCGGAAGACCGACGTCGATCCATAGCCGGATGGCCCCCGTCAGGTCCCGGCTCCAAAGATCCGGCTCGTCATGGGTCGAGAGGCCGTTGCCGAAGACGAGCTGCGGGTCGGCATGCAGCGCGAAAGCGACCAGGCGCACCATCAGCCGCTCCTCGGTCTCGGACGGATGTCGCGCCAAGGTCAGCACGTGCTCGGCGTAGTAGCCGCGGTCCATGTCGGAAACCACGAGCTCCGCCTTGTAGATCGTCGATCGAAGCGCCATGGCCGATTATCGCCTGCCACGTAGCGAATGATCCGATGCCGTTCGATTTCCTGATGATCGTTCGGCCGCCGAGCTGCCACCGGCCACCGCTACGCCGCGTGGCTGTCCGACACCGGCTGACCGAACTTCAGCAGGTTGCCGTGCGGGTCGATCACGTACATCTCGCGCATCCCCCAAGGCTGGTCGACCGGAGCCGCGAGTTCCAGCCCGCTGCGCCGGATCTGCGCAGCAAGCGCATCGAGGTCGGCGACGCGGACGTAGCAGGACGTGTTCTGCGCGATGTGCCGCTCCGTGCAGAACCAGTAATGGATCTCGCAGCCGTCGCGCTCGACGATCGCGTAACCGCCCGGCATCAGCAGCCGGGACGTGAATCCGAGGTGGTTCGTCATGAACGCCACCGACGCTTCGATGTCGAGCGACGCGAGCACGGGAATCGTAGAGAGCAGTTTCGCGGACATCGGCATCCTGTTCTCGCCGTCAGCCGGCCGCCAGCATCCCGTTCGCGATCCGTTCCGCCGTGCCCACGGAATCGGTCAAGCCCAGATGTCCGTGGCCGGCAGCGATCCACAGCCCAGGCTGACGCTTCGCGGGCCCGACGATCGGCACCGAGTCCGGCATGCACGGCCGATGACCCATCCAGCGGGTCGAAGGCACGCCGTCGAACCCTTCGAACGTCTCGCGCGCGATCCGGTCCAGCAGGTCCGAGCGCCGCGGATCGGGCAGTCGCCTGAGGCCGCCGATCTCGACGGTGCCGCCGACGCGAACGCCGTCCTCCATCGGCGTGACGAACACCTTGCGATCTGCCAGCACGACGGTGCGCGAGACCGCCTGCGGCCCGCCGTGGTACTGAACGTGATAGCCGCGCTGGCTCTGCAGCCCGAGCCGCAGGCCCAGCGGCCACAGCAGGCGATCGGTCCCCATGCCGGCCGCCACGACCACGTGATCGAAGTCCTGGGAGCCGCCTTCGTGATGCAGGCGCCAGCGCGACTCGGGCAGCGGCCGGATCGCACGGACCCGTTGTCGCTGCACGCGGCCGGCGCGAGCGACGAACGCCGCAGCGATCGCCTGCACGTAGCGGAACGGATTGCGGATCGTCGCATGATCGGCGAGGAACACGCCGACCTGGTAGCGCGGACCGATCCGCGGCTCCAGTTCGAGGATGCCGGCGCGGTCGAGCTCGTCGAAGCGGAACCCGTAGCGCTTGCGCAGCGCCCAGCCCGCGGCGTCCTTTGCGAGCGCGCGCCGGTCCGGATACACGTAAAGATGCCCCCGACGCAGGAACACCTCCGGCACGCCGACTTCGCGCGCGAGCGACTCGTGCTTGTCCATCGCACCCGCGTGCAGCGACGCCAGCGCGCGCGCCGCCTGCTCCACCTGCGGGGGGCGGCTCGATGCGACGAACCGCATCAGCCAGGGCAGCGCGAACGGCAGGTGACCCAACGGCAGATACAGCGGACCGCGCGGATCGAGCAGCATCGACGGCACCGAGCTCAGCACGCCCGGCATCGCCAGCGGCACGACCGAGCTCTCGCTGATCGCGCCGGAGTTGCCGTAGCTGCAGCCGCGGCCGGGCTCGTCGCGATCGACAAGCGTGACGGCAGCGCCGCGCTTTCGCAGCTCGTAGGCGATGCAGCAGCCGACGATGCCGGCGCCGATGACTGCGACTTCGCCGAGCCGGTCGACGCGACCCGGGTCGTGCGCGTCGGACCGGGTCTCTGATACGTCAGGTCGGCTTTCGCTTGTCGCAGACGACACGTCCGTCCTTGATCACCAGCTGCAGCCGACGCAGGTTGTTGATGTTCTCCAGCGGGTTCGCGCCGACGACGATCAGGTCGGCGATCTTGCCCTTCTCGACGGTGCCGAGCTCCTCGCCCATGCCGCAGATCGCCGCGCCGTGGCGAGTTGCCGCCACCAGCGTCTGCCAGGGCGTCGCGCCGCTGCGCGTCCACAGCCCCATCTCGAGCAGCGCCGCATCCTTCAGCGGCCGGATGTCCGAGCCGAGCGCCATCTTCACGCCCGCCTTCACCGCCTTCGCGAACCACTCGGTATGCGTGTCCGACGCCGCCTCGGCGCGGCAGCACAACGCATGCGACAGGTTGCGCTGCTTGGTCCAGCTAGCCTCCCATTCGTTCGTCGCCTGCTTCGGCGTCAGGTGGCTGATCGCCAGCGTCGGCACGAGCCAGGTGCCGTGCTGCAGGAACAGCTCGATGCACTCGTCGTCCATGATGTAGCCGTGCTCGACGCTGTGCGCGCCCAGCCGGATCGCCGCCTTCACCGCCTCCGGGTTCGTCGCATGCGCCATCACCTTGAACTCGCGCCGGTGGCAGATCTCGAATGCCGCCTTGAGCTCGTCCTGCAGCAGGAACGAATGCGTGTGCAGATCCCACGGCGGCCCCATGATGCCGCCCGACAGGTTCAGCTTGATGTGGTCGACGCCGTTCTTGATCTGCTCGCGGATCGCCTTGACGAACCCGTACGGCCCGTCGCACTCGAGCGCGTGGCCCGACGTCAGGAAGTGGCCGCCGGTGGTGGTGAGGAAATGGCCGCTCGCGAAAAGTCGCGGCCCGACGTACTGCCCCGACTCGAACGCCCGCTTCCACGCGACGTCCATGTAGTGATGCGCGCCCGCGCAGCGAAAGCCGACGATGCCCGATTCGGTCAGCGCCGCCATCAGCCGATGCCCGAACAGCGTCACCTGGTCGGCGATCGGCATGTCGGCGAGCGACTGGAAATAATCCGGGTGGATGTGGACGTCCCACAGGCCGGGCAACAGATACGCGCCGTTCAGATCGATCACGTGATCGCCCGGTTCGGGCGCGCGACCGCCGCCGGCCGCGACCTCGCTGATACGGCCGTTCTCGATGACGACGGTGGATTTCGGCTTCGGCGCCGGATCGATCGCGTCGATCAGCGTCGCGTCGACGAGGAAAGTTCGCATCAGCGGCTCGTTCGGCAGGCCTTCATTCCGCAACGATGCCGACCTTTTCGGCCAGCTTCGTCCACTTCGCGACCTCGTTCTGAATGAACCGGCCGAACTCCTGCGGCGACGTCGGCGACGGCCTCACGCCGCGATCCTCGAACGACTTGCGCAGCTCGGGCGACTGCAGCGCCGCGACTGTCTCCTTGTGCAGCCGCTCGATGATCGGCTGCGGCGTCTTCGCCGGCGCGAGCAGACCGAACCAGGTGCCGCCGACCAGCGCCGGAAAGCCGGCCTCGGCCATCGTCGGCACGTTCGGCGCGCCCGGCAGGCGCTCTTGCGCCGTCACCGCGAGCGCCTTGAGCCGCCCGGCAGCGACGTGCGCGAGCGTCGCCGGCGGCGTGTCGAACGTGTACTGGATCTGGCCGCCGATCAGGTCGGTGATCGACGGACCGCTGCCCTTGTACGGCACATGCACCGCCTGCACCTGCGCGGTGACCTTGAAGAGCTCGCCGAACAGATGGTTCGACGTGTTGTTGCCGAAGGAAGAATAGTTCAGCTTGTTCGGATTCGCGCGCGCATGGGCGATGAACTCCGCGAGCGTGTTCGCCGGCACGCTCGGGTGCGTGACCAGCAGGAACGGCACCTGCCCCACCAGCGTGATCGGCTGCAGATCCTTCACCGGATCGTAGGGCATCGCCTTGACCGTCACCGGCGCGATCGACACCTCGGGCGACGCGGCGAGCAGGATCGTGTAGCCGTCGGGCTCGGCGCGCACCACCGACGATGCGCCGACCGTTCCCCCCGCACCCGAGCGGTTCTCGACGATCACTTGCTGCCCGAGGCTCTTGCTCAGGCGCTCGGCGAGCAAGCGGCCGGAGACGTCGGTGCTGCCGCCGGGCGGGTACGCGATCACCATGCGGATCGGCTTCGTGGGCCAGGCACTCGCTTGGGCGAAGCACAGCGCAGGTGCGAGCGCTGCGAGCAGGACGAGAAGGGATTTGCGGAGCCCGTTCATCGGGTCTTTCCTTTCGTGTGAGGTGTGTGGCTGGATCAGGAGCGGCGCGAGCCATGGAGGCTGCGCGAACCCTGGCGCAGGTTGACTTTATTCAATAGCATTTCCTCGTGCAACAACCTCCGTGGAGCGCCCCGACAGATGACCCCGCTTGACAGGAGCCCACGATGCCGCGACCGCTGATCGTCGCGGCCGCGCAGACCGGCAGCGTCGCCGAAGGCGGCGCTGCCGCCGTCGCCGAGGTCGCGCACGGCATGCTGGACGAGGCCGGCCGCGCCGGCGTGCGGCTGCTGACGTTCTGCGAGCTGTTCCTCGCGCCGTTCTTTCCGAACCGGCTCGAAGAGGACTTCGACCGCTGGTTCATGACCGTCGACGATCCGCTTGTCCGAGGCCTGCAGGACAAGGCGAAGCGGCTCGGGATCGCGCTGGTGCTGCCGATCGCCGAGCGCTCGAACGCCGGCTACTTCAACAGCGCAATGGTGCTCGACGAAAACGGCGCGCTCGCCGGCATCTACCGCAAGACCCACATCCCCGCCTACTTCCCGACCGCCGGCGAAGGCGGCACCGGCAGCTTCGAGAAGATGTACTTCACGCCGGGCAGCACGCTCGACGTCTACGCCGTCGCAGGCACGCGTATCGGCATCCAGATCTGCAACGATCGGCTGTATCCGGAGGCGTCGCGCGTGCTGGCGCTGAAGGGCGCGGAGTTGATCGCGATGCCGATCAGCTTCTCGACCTATGCCGATCCCACACACCGCGCATCGATCTGGGAGGTGCCGCTGCGCGCGCGGGCATACGAGAACGGCGTGTTCGTGGTGGCGTGCAATCGCGTGGGGGTCGAGGGGCCGCGGCACCATCTGGGGCGCAGCCTGGTCGTGGATCCGCGGGGGATGATCGTGCGGGAGGCGGGGACGGAGAAGGTGGAGTTGCTGGTGGTGCAGCTCGATCTGGACGATGTGGCCAAGGCGCGCAAGAAGTTTCCTTGGTGGCGGGATCGGCGGCCGGACTTGTATGGGTCACTGGGGAACGCAGGTTGACTTGCGAGAGCGATGGCTCAATCCGACCGACCACCGCCCGACGCGACCTGGCTCGAACTGAAGATTCCGCCGCCCGCCGTGGTGGCGATCGCGGCCGCAGCGATGTGGCTGCTGCCGGCGGTGGCGACGACACCGCGCCTCGGTCCGCTGCACGCGTGGTGGGCTGCTGCGCTCGCAGCGGCGGGCGCAGCGGTCGCGCTGGCCGGTGTGATCGAGTTTCGGCGCGCGCACACGACGATCGACCCGAGGCGCCCGTCGGCCGCGTCGGCCCTGGTCGTACAAGGCATCTATCGGTACACGCGCAACCCGATGTACCTCGGCATGCTGATCGTGCTGCTCGGGTGGGCGGTGTACCTGGCGAAGCTGTCGGCGTTCCTGGCGCTGCCGCTGTTCGTCTGGTACCTGACCGTCTTCCAGATCCGCCCCGAGGAACGGGCGCTGCGCGAGCGATTCGGCGCCGAGTTCGATGCCTATGCCGCGCGCGTACGGCGCTGGGTGGGTCGCTGAACATCAAGGATCAGGAAGCGCACCAGCTTGCGCAGGCGCTTGCGAAGGCAACCGGAGAAACCATGACGCAAGCGGTCAAAAAGGCCCTGCAGGAGCGGCTCCAGCGCGTTCGCAGCCAGCGCCGCGATTCACGCGTCGTTGCGGCAGACTTGCTCGCAATCGGTCGACGGTGCGCGCGAAGCGCCAAGAAGCGTCCTCTCGATCACACCGCCATCCTCTACGACGATCGAGGAATACCGCGGTGATCGTCGACACTTCGGCGGTGCTCGCCATCCTGTTCGACGCGCACGTGGCCCGTCAGGCGTATGCCGAGTTTGGAAAAGGCCGGCACCGTGCCGGACTCGACTTCGGTGATTGCTTCGCCTACGCACTGGCCAAGACGACAGGGGAGAAGCTGCTGTTCAAGGGCGATGACTTCCGCAAGACGGATGTCGAGTCGGCGCTCTGAGCGCGAGGCGCAAGCGGAATAGGTCTGCCCGATCAGCCGTTGCGAGCCGCCGGATCGAACGGCGGGCAGCTGGTACCGGCGGCGATACGGGGCGGGACTGCACCTCGATGCAGCGTCATCCGGCCGCCAGCATGGCAGCCAGCTCCTCGAGCCCGATGGCCTCTACGTTCTCGCCCCTCCGGTAGCGTTCAGCCCCGGAGTAGACGATGAATGCGCGCTGTGGTTTCAGATCCTCGCAGGCGTAGTGGAACCCCTTGTCGAGTGTCGGAGCGCGGCCCCGCTTTATCTCCACGGCCCACAGCTTGCCGCCGGGCATCTCCAGCACCAGATCGACCTCGGCGCCGGCAGACGTGCGGTAGAAGTACGCCGGAGTACGTTCCGGTGCCGCGCCGAGAAGATTTTCGATGACGAACCCTTCCCAGCTTCCGCCGACGACCGGGTGGCCCAGCACCGCTTCGCGATCGTCGAGCCGCAGCAGCGTGTGCACGATCCCACTGTCGCGCACGTAGACCTTCGGCGATTTCACCAGCCGCTTGCCGACGTTGGCGTGCAAAGGCGGCAGCCGTCGCACCAGCAGCAGGTCCACCAGCAGATCGAGATAGCGGGCGACGGTCTTGCCATCGACACCCAAGCCGCGTGCCAGCTGCGCCGCATTCAGCGTCGTGCCCTGCAGATGCGCAAGCATGGTCCAGAAGCGGCGCAGCGCTTCCGCCGGCACGCGCGGCCCGAGCTGCGGGATGTCTCGCTCCAGATAGGTCCGAATGAAATTTGCGCGCCAGATCGCGCTGGCCTCGTCTGAACCGGCAAGGTAGCTGTCGGGGAATCCGCCCCGGACCCAGAGCTTGTCCGGCGAGTCATCGTCGACTTCGAGCACGTTGAACGGCCCCAATTCGACATACGCGATGCGGCCGGCGAGCGTTTCGCCGGACTGTCTGATCAAGTCCACCGACGCCGAGCCCAGCAGCAGGAACCGCCCGGCGCGGCGATTGCGGCGGCGCCCCTTGTCGATCAGGCCGCGCAGGGTCTGGAACAGCTCCGGCATGCGCTGGACTTCATCCAGGATGACCAGCGTGTTTTCGTGAGCCGACAGATACAGCGCCGCATCAGCCAGCTTCTCGCGATCCGCCACGTCCTCGAGATCGAGATAGACGCTGGACCGCACTGCGGCGATCTGTTCGGCCAGCGTCGTTTTTCCCGCCTGCCGAGGCCCGAGCACCGCCACCGCCGGGAATTGGTCCAACCGGGCGCGGACGATCTGCTGCTTGTGGCGAGGGACGATCAACATTGCAATTATGGACTTCAAAGCCATAAATGCAATGTTTGAGGCAGTCCCCGCGGGTGCGTCGGGTACGATTCCCCGACACCGTCGAGCCCCCTGTCACAACCCGCCAACGCCGCCCTGCAACGGATGCCTGCCGCAACCGCACCAAGCCCCCGCCCGGTCAACGCTGCTCGTGCTAAAGCCGCCGAGCCGCGGGTATCGCGCACACGCCCGTCCGCTGAACTGTCGATCGAGGAATGGCAGATCCGCCTGCGCAAGCAGTTCGGTCGTGACCAGAACTTCAAGCTCGAGAACCTCGGTACGGACCCGGTGTTCTCCGAATTCGCCGTCACGAATCCCGCGACCGGTGGCCGCTACCGTGTCGCGGTCCGCGGCCCCGGGCTCGGCGAGAACTACTGCTCGTGCCCGGACTTCGCGACGAACGAGTTGGGCACCTGCAAGCACGTCGAGTTCACGCTGGCAAGGCTTGCGCGCCGGCGCGGCAAGGAACTCACGCGCAGCTATCTGCCGCCCTACAGCGAGATCCATCTGCACTACGGCAGCGCACGAAACGTACGCTTCCGCGCCGGCAGCACGTGTCCGCCCGGGCTGATGGCGAAGGCCGCGCGGATTTTCGACCAGTCCAGTGGTTGGACGCTGCCGTCCGACCGGGTGGCGGAACTGCCGCGGTTTCTTGCGGACGCTCGCAAGTTCGGGCACGAGGTCCGCTGCTATGACGACGTCCTCGCTTTCACCGCCGAAGTCCGCGATGCACAGAACCGCCGCCGGGTGCTCGACGCCGCGTACCCGAATTCCAAGAAGCTGCTGTTGAAGGGGCTGCTCGCGGTCGATCTGTACCCTTACCAGGCGCAAGGGGCGTTGTTCGCAGTCCGCGCCGGCCGCGCGCTACTCGCCGACGAGATGGGGCTCGGCAAGACGGTGCAGGCGATCGCTGCGGCCGAGCTGATGCACCGTCATTTCGGGGTCGAGCGCGTGCTGGTCGTGTGCCCGACCTCGATCAAGCACCAGTGGCAGCGCGAGTTCGCCCGCTGCGCTCGGCACGAGCCGCAGGTGATCGGCGGGCCGCGCGCCGCGCGGCAACAGCAATACCGTGACCCGGTGCCGATCAAGATCACGAACTACGACACGCTCGCACGCGACCGCGACCTGATCGGCGCTTGGGCGCCCGATCTCGTCATCGTCGACGAGGCGCAGCGCGTGAAGAACTGGAATACGGTTGCCGCCCGGGCGCTGCGGCGCATCGACAGCGCGTATGCGCTGGTGCTGACCGGCACGCCGCTCGAGAACCGGCTCGAGGAGCTGCTGTCGATCGTGCAGTTCATCGACCGTCACCGATTGGGCCCGACCTGGCGGTTGCTGCACGAGCACCAGGTGCGGGACGAGTCCGGCCGCGTGGTCGGCTACCGCGATCTCGACCGGATCGGCGCGAGCCTCGCCCCGATCATGCTGCGCCGGCGAAAGACCGAGGTGCTCGACCAGTTGCCGCCGCGGATCGAGAACACGCTGTTCGTGCCGATGACCCCGCAGCAGCGGGTCCACCACGACGAGAATGCGGAGACGGTCAGTCGAATCGTGTCGCGCTGGCGCAGGACCGGGTATCTGTCCGACGCCGACCAGCGCATCCTCACCTGCGCGCTGCAGAACATGCGGATGTCGTGCAACAGCACGTACCTGCTCGATCATCGGACCGATCACGGCACGAAGGCCGACGAACTCGCGACGCTGCTGGCGGAGCTGTTCGAGGAGCCCGGCGCGAAGGCCGTCGTCTTCAGCCAATGGCACCGGATGCACGAGCTGATCGCGCGGCGACTCGAAGCCAACGGCTGGGGCTACGTGCTGTTCAGCGGCGATGTGCCAGGCGAGCAGCGCGGCGCGCTGGTCGATCGCTTCCGCGATGATCCCGGCTGTCGCGTCTTCCTGTCGACCGATGCGGGCGGCGTCGGGCTGAACCTGCAGCACAGCGCAGCCACGATCGTGAACATGGACCTGCCGTGGAACCCGGCTGTGCTCGAGCAGCGGATCGGCCGCGTCTACCGGCTCGGGCAGCAGCGCACGGTGCAGGTGGTGAACTTCGTGTCGCAGGGGACGATCGAGCAGGGCATGCTGTCGCTGCTCGCGTTCAAGAAGTCGCTGTTCGCCGGCGTGCTCGACGGCGGCGACAGCGAGATCTTTCTGCAGGGAACGCGGCTGTCGAAGTTCATGAACGGCTTGGAGAAGGCGCTGGCGCGTGCGGGGCAACCGGAGGAAGTCTCAGTCGCCGAAACGGCAGCCGAGCGCAACCCTGCCGAGGGGGACGAAGTCGCCCCGGTCGCTGATGCGGATGCAGCCGACGCAGGCTCAGCGCCTGCGGATGCCAGCGGGACCGAGAACACCTCCCCGCAACGGACATCGGACGGCGCAACGAGTGTGAATCCGTGGGCGCCGCTGATCGAAGCCGGGCTGCAGGTCGTGCACGCGCTCTCGGCAGCGGCTCGGGAGGACAAGCGCGCCGCCGACGGCGCCGAGCCGAACGGCAGCCGCCCGGCCGATGACCCCACGCCCTGGATCGAAACCGACGCGCGAACGGGCAAGGCGTATCTGAAGCTTCCGGTTCCCGAGCCGGCGGCCGTGCAACGACTCGCGGACGCGCTGCTGGGATTGCTGCAACTGGGATCAGGGAGGAAGTAGGTGCGAAACGATGACATGAGCGCGGGCCATGCGCTGCTGCAAACGGGTGTGGCGTCATCGGCGTGCTGTCGTTCGCAGATGCCCGCCCGCGGGGTGCGTCGGAGAAAAATTACAACGAGGCCGACCAGTTCCTGGTCTCCGATCTCGTTTCGGCGGTCCGATTTGCACGTGGCGATCTTCGCTTCCACGCCGACTACATCCGGGGCCGGCGGCTGAAGACCGAACTTGTCATCCGCGCAAACGGGACCGCGACACTCTGGGTCGGGGCAAGTCTACCCCTCGATGGATCGCGCGATTCAAGGGCGAGAGGATCGCGCGCGTGGTCCGGCAATGATTGTCCGCGACCGCGAAGTCGCAAATGTCGTCACGCTATTCCGGCGCCGCGTCGTTCGTGCCGCCCCATATCGAAGATGGAGACTCTGCGTAAGCGGATGGAACGGCAGCGGCCAATGGTGTCGACACGTCACGCATGCCGCAGAATGTCATCGAAGATCTAAAAAGCGTGGCTCCGCTGAAAGGGTTCTCAGGCTATCAAGTCCTGCTGCGTGCGTATGTCGGCGCCGGCCTGCGAGAGGATCTCGAGCAGTTCGAAGAGTCCGCGGTCGAGCGGCTGATTCAGCGACTGCGGGAAAGTGGAGTTCCGGAAGAGACATTACGCAGAGCCGCCTCGGAGACACGCGGAAGGAAACGCTGAGTGTCACCAGCTTGTCCGCGCGCGGTCCCGACAGCTCCTGCTCCTCGATCCGCCCGCTGTGAAGCAGATGACCGAAGACAGGGCCCAACGTCAGCTCTGATGCGTACGCATATCGCTGATTTATGATGCGGAAGCAGCGGAACGATACCGTGCGGACCACCATCGACATCGACGAGGATGCTTTGCTCGCAGCCAAGCAGATCGCGGCGCGCGAGCGGATCCCGCTTGGGCGAGCCGTCTCTCGCTTGATCCGCCAGGTGCAGAGGCCGACGTGCGCCGGAAGCCCGAGCCGCAGCCGCTGCGCGGACGGTTCGCACTGCTGCCGCGCCGCGAAGAGGCGATCACGCCCGAGCACGTACGGAACCTGATGGAGCGCGCAGGCATCTGATGCGGGCGCTACTGGACGTCAACGTCTGGGCCGTCCTTTAGTCTACGGCCCGACTCAGCGACTGCATCGCTTCGTCCCACGGGATCCGCTCCTGCTCCAGCCGCACGTTGTGAGCGCCCCACGCGTGGCTGCGAAGCCCGTCATACGCCGAGCGTTCATGCGGCTCGAGACGCGACGGCTCGATCGCGCTCTGCACGGGCTCCTCCGACCAAAGCGTTCGATGACGCACCAGCGTCGCCGCGTCCATCAGGATCGAGCGCATCTGCGGCAAAACCTCCCGCGCGCGGTCGAGGATCACGAATCCGTGCGTGTCGACGTCGCCCCAGTAGATCGCTGCGGCTTCACGCAGCCACGCAACCGCGCGCAGCGCCCCGACCGCATTGCCCAGCCGCATGAACGCGACGGCTCCCGCGAGCTGGGGCAGTGCCAGCCCCGTCTCCAGATTCTCGACGACGATCGCCAGGGACGGCGCGATCGGAAGCCGCGCGACCTCGTCGACCGGGAGCTCGATGTCGTGCACGCCGCCGACCCGGCTGCGAAGCTGCGGGCACAGCAGCCGCATCCGAAGGCGGTGAGCCGGGCGCCTCAACCCGCAGACGGCGTACAGATCGCCGTCGCCGCAGCGGCCCAGCGCTGCGCGCACCAGCTCGGTCACCAGGCCCTTGCGGTTCTCGACCCATTTCGTGTCGAGGCCGGGCACCGGCAGCTGTCGCAGATACAGGTTCGACTCCGGATGGCGGTCCAGCCAGTCGAGGAGCGCGACCAGGCGCTCGAAATCGGAATCGCCGTAGTCGGCAAGAACGTCGAAATGCCGCGCGAGCACCGACGCCTCCGAGGCCAGCGACGGCCACCGGTCGACCATCCGTTCGTAGCGCTCGGCGGCGAGCGCCCACCGCGGCGCCTGACCTGCGACGGCGGCGATCTCCGCGGCCGAACGCAAGTCCAGGCTCGCCGGAAGCCGCTGACGACCCAGCCGCGGCCATTGCCGTTCCTCCCACCGCAGCTCGCCCGGCCCCGTCCATTCGCTCCACGCCGCGATCCACGCGCGAAACGCCGCCGGGTCGCGCGCGACCTCGTTCTCGGTGGGCGATCCGATCGCAACCCTCCACGGCCACTGACCCTCGCCTGCCAGCCAATGCCGATGCCGGCTGGCGAAACGGCGCACCAGCAGCGCGCGCAGATCCTCAGGAAGCAGCAGTCGGTTGCGGCTCATTCGTCTGTCGCGGATCTTCCGCGTGCTGCGGATCGGTCGTCTGCGCCGGCAACTTCAGCCGCTGCTGCTGCGCGTCGTACTCGATCATCAGCGCCGACGAGTGGCGGCGGTCGCGGATGTGGACGTAACACGCGCCGCCGATGAAGGGCTCGAGCGTCATCACCGACTTCAGCGGCGTGGCGACGATCATCTGAAAGCCGAACTCCTTGAAGATGTTCATTGCGATCGCGGTGAACTCGGCATCGGCCTTGTCGAAAGCCTCATCCAGCACGACGGTCGCGTACGCGGGCAGCGCGCGGTATGCGCCGCCCAACTGGTAGCGCAGCGCCGCTGCCAGGCACGTCGCGGTGAGCTTCTGTCGCTGTCCGCCGGACTTGCCCGCGCCGCTGCGGTAGATCTCCTGCTCCACGCCGTTCGAGTCGAGCTCGCGCGCGACGAACTCCACGTGCTGGCGCACGTCGAGCACCTGCGCGCGCCAGTGGCGATCGATGCCGTCCTGGCTCGACAGGCGTCGCACCAGTTCGCTCAGGATCGAGAACCGGTGCTCGTCCCGGCCGGCGTCGTCGCTGAACGAGTGGCTCAGCGCGTCCTTGAGCGTCGTGCGGAACACGCGCACGTCGGCGAGCGGCCGCTCGATCGCGTCGATCACCAGGTGCGTTCCCGGGCCGAACTCCGCCGACTGCAGACTCTCGTTCACCAGCTCGAGCCGCTCGAGGATCGCGCGGCGCTCCTGGTCGAGCCGGCTCGACAGCATCGTCAGGTTCTGGTCGCTCTGCTCGCGCAGCAGGACCTTGAAACGGGTCTCGAAGCGCGGCAGCCCGTCGGTCTGCAGGCGACGCAGCTTCGCGAAGAAGTCGTCGGCGCTCTCGATCGTCGCATCCAGCCCGCCGCTCTCGGTGGGCCAGCGCCGGTTGAAGTCGGCGAACCGCGATTCGATCGTCGAGCGCAGCCGTCCCTGTTCCTCGACCAGGCGAGCTTTCTCGGCGCCCAGCTCGCGCACGACCTGCGTGGTAACCTGATCAATCGACTCCAGCGTGATTGCGCGGCCGGCTCGTGCGTAGCGCTCGGTGAGCCGCTCGCGCTGCAGTGGCGTCAGCGCGATCCCGACGATCTCCCGCGGCACCGCGTCCAGGCGCTTGCGCAGCTGCTCGATGTCGCGCTCGATCGCAGCGGCCGCCACCCCGGCCCGCTTGCTGTCGTCCCGCGCGCGATCGTACGCCGACTGCCGATCCGCGATGTCCGCGTCCAGCCGCGCCAGATCCGGTCGCGACGCCTTCTCCGACTGGATTCGCTGCGACAGTGCGGCAATCTTGCCGGCGGCGGACGCGACGTCGATCTCCGACCACGTCAGGTTGGCCAGCGACTGGCACGCGAGCAGCTGGGCGCGTTGCCGATCCTCGTCCGCCTTCGCGGCTTCGATCTGCCGCTTCAGCGACTCGATCTCGTTCGCCAGCTCGAGCGCGCGTTCCTCGAACAACGCCCGCTTGCTGCGGTTGTCGAAGCCCAGCACCCAGCGGCTGCGGTCGTCGACGCGTCCGCGGTCGTCCTTCTCGTGTCGCGACGGCCCGTGCTTGACCTGGCCCTGCAGCGTCACCGCCATCCGCGCGTTGCGGAACGCCTGCAGCGATTCGGTGCACTCATAGTCGAAGCGATCCCGAAGCTGGTCGCGAAGCCATTCCGCGTGCGGCCCCGCCGCGACCTTGAGCTTGCGGGCCAGGGAGTTCGCCGGCAAGGCGGCGCCCTGACCGGGCGCACGAGCGGCAGCCGCCGCACGCCCGCCGTCCGACGATGCGCGAGCGCCGGGCTGCTGCGGCATCACGCGCAGGTAGACGAGGCGCTCGCCGAGGTGGCGCTCGTTCAGGTGCGAAGACACCGCCGCGTAGTGGCGGTCGTCGACCAGCAGCGACAGCGCGAATCCGCGCAGCACCCGCTCGATCGCGCCTTGCCATCGGCGCTCGTCCTCATGCACATCGAGCAGCTCGGCGACGAAAGGCAGCCGGTCTTCGCCGATCCCGATCGCCGCGGCGAGCGCCGCACGCAGCTCGAGCATCCGCGCGTCGACATTCGAGCGCTGCCGCTCCATTGCCGCAATCTCGGCGCGGGCCTGCTGGAACTGCTCGCTCGCATCGCGCAGCCGACCCTTCAGCTCGTCCTTGCGCGCTTCGAGCGCGCCGGCGGCTTCGTTCGCGTCGGCGAGTTGCTGGCGCGCCGTTCCCGCGAGCCGCACGAACGGCTGCGCCGCGTCCGGCAGCGTCCAGCCCATCGTGCGGCACGCGTCGGCAGCCCGGTGACGCCGCTGCAGCCGCGCGAGCTTGTCCTCCTCGGCCTCGGCCGCCTGCTTCTGCAGCTGCTCGATCAACCCGCCGCCCATGCCGTGCCGCCGGTCCTGCAGCTCGCGCAGCGTCTGGAACAGCTGCTCCTCGAGCCCCGCCAGCCGCTGCGCCTCCTGGCGCGCGCCCTCGGCCTGGTCCTGCAGCTCCGACAGCCGCGCCTGCAGCAGCGATTCGCGCTGTCGTTCGCGGAAGGCCTCGACCCCCGCCAGCGTCTCGTCGAGCTCGAGCTGAACGCCGCGCGCGCGCTCGAGCGCATCGGCTGCGTCGCGCGCAGGCTCGAGCGTCTCGATCTGCTGGCGCGCCGCGACCACCGCCTGGTGCGCCGAGTTCAGCTCGCCGAATTCCGCCACCAGGCGGTCCGCCACCTCGAAGGTCTGCGGCACGTCGAGCATGAAGTCGCGCAGGAAGGTGTTCAGGTCGCCGAGATTCTTCGCCGACTGCGTCTTGTGCAGCAGCCGCAGCGCGAGTTCGTTGTCGATGCCGAGCAGCCGCCGGAACCGTTCCTGATAGCCGCTGAACTCGTCGTGAACGAACGCATCGGGCAGCTCCCGCTTGAGTCGCCGCACGTCGAAGTCGGCCTTCGCGAAGAATTCGAGATTGCGAATATCGATTTCGCGCTCGAGCACGAGGTAGATGCGCTTGACGTCGGTGCTGGCCGTCGATCGGCCGCGGATCCACAGCAGCTGCGCGAGAACCACGACACGGCCGTGTCGGTTGCGGTACGTCTCTGCGATTGCCGACCAGGTCGTGCCGCTGCGCAGGTATTGCGACAGGTACTCGCCCGATTCGCCCGTCTGCTGCGCCCAGGCGCCGCGGACATAGGTGACCAGGCTGCGGTCTCTGCCGTGCCGTTCGGCCTCGCGAGCGGCGACGTTGAAATCGACCCACCGCGGCGGCGTCAGCAATGCGGCGTGCGCATCGAGAATCGTCGACTTGCCCGATCCCGACGGACCGACGAAGAGGAAGCCGCTCTCGGCGATCGGAAAATCGAAGACATCCGAGAACGTGCCCCAGTGATAGGTCTGGATCCGCGCGAGCCTGAACTGCTCGGCCGCGGCATCCAGGTCGACGCAAAGTTGGCGCTGCTCCGACGTCAGGTCGTTCTTCAACGGACGCGCTCGCCGTCAGTGAGATCGTCCGCGGTAAGCTCGTCGTCCGGGGGCTCGTCGTCCGGCGACTCGTCCTCCTCCGGCTCGTCACCGTCGTCCGCCGGCCCCTCGTCGTCGTCGCGGCCCGGCAGCTTCGCATACGCGCCCGCCAGCGCCTGTATCTGCTCGGCCGAGAACAGCAGCTTCAGCGTCGGCGACACCTCGTAGCGGCCGTCGCTGCCGCGGATCTTGCGCAGCAGCCCGAGGCGCTTGGCCTTCTCGATCGCGTTCTCCGCGTGGCGCGCGAACTTCGCGTGATCGACGTCGGCCTGGCGGCGGAACAGCGCAAGGTGCTCTTGCATCTCCAGCAGCGACAGCACCGCGCGCTCGCCCTGCACGTCCGCCTGGGTCAGTCGCTGGCGCAACATCAGCAGCAGCACCGAATCCAGGAAAGTCAGCTGTGCGCGACGCAGCAGCACCGGAACGTCCAGATCGCCCTCGCTCGCGATCTGCCGCGTGAACGCCACCTGCTGGTCGCGGTCGATCACCAGCTCCAGGAACAGCTCGTGCAGCCGTGACCGGACGACCGACTCGTCGCGCACCAGCACCGGCCACAGCCGCGACTGCCGGCGCGCGTCGATCGACGGGCCGAGCAGCAACTGAACCAGAACCCGCCGCGTGTCGATCGGCAGCTGCCCCTCGTCGCCTGCGAACGCGGCGCTCGCCGACCCGGCCACTTCACTCGGCCAGCTCTGCATAACGCTCCCTCAGGAAGTAGATCATCGGAACCCGCGCACGCCGCTCGCTGCCGTCGGCGCCCTGCCACGCGACGATCTCGGTCTCATCGCTCAATTGCCCATGCCGCGCACCCAGCGCCACGTAGCCGACCACGCTGCCCAGCCCCTGTTCGGCCGGGAACGCCTGCAGCAGCTGCGCGATCGAGGTCTGGCTGCACTGCGCCAGCATCGCGCGGATGTGCTGCCTGAGCGTGCGAAAGTCGATCTCGGACTGGCGCACCAGCTCGCCCACCACGTCCAGCCCGATCTCGGCCGGCGCGGCATCGTGCATCCCCGGCGAATCCAGGCGCAATGCGGGATCGTACATGACCCACTGCGACACCGACCGCAGCTGGCTGCTGGTCAGCGTCAACCACAGGTCGAGCGGTCGAGTCGGCCGGCCAGCGTCGCGCGCCTCGAGCGCAGCGCGCTGCGCATCCCGCAGCAACGAATGCAGTCGGCGCTGCTCGAGGTATTCGCGGCTCTGCACGAAACGCTTCAGGCTGCGCGCGAAGTGCTGCAGCACGTCGTGCACGCTGCCGCCCTCGTCGAGCAGCACCGCAGTCAGCCGCAACAGGAATCGGCGCTCGCGCGGCTGCAGGCTGCGGGAGAACGGCCGCGACATCACGTCCGACAGCGACCCTTCCAGCGTCGACGACTGTTCCGGATCCGTCAGCAGCCGCCAGAACGCCGCGAAGGTGCGGCCAGCGTCGCTGTCGGCGATCAGATCGACACCCGCGAACAGCGCATCGAGCACCTCGCCGCGGGCGCCGTCACTGTCGATCAGGCTCTCGCGCAGCTGGCGATTCAGCTTGTCGAATTCGTCACGCACGCGCCGGAAGTCGCCGGCCAGCTCGTCGGCGAGAGCGATGATCTCGCGCGCTCGCTCCAGCGCCCGGTCGTCCGGCAGCGAGCGGACGACCCCCGCCTGGACGGCCTGGATCTCGCGGTCGATCCGCTCGCGCTCGGTTGCCAGCGCCGCGAGCCGCGTGTCGGGGTTGGTGTCCGTTTCCTCTGCCAATCGCGCCAGCTGCCGGATCACCGTCGCAAGCCGGCTCTCGGTCGCCGCCACGCGCGGCGCCTCCAGCGTCGCGGCGAACCTGATCGCCTGGGCAGCCTCGGACGTCAGCTCGTATTCCTCCTCGCTGGCCCCGGGCCGAAAGTGCCGGGTCAGCCACCCCTGCCCCAGCCAGTCGGCGACGTACGCCTGCGCGGGCTGCGGCAAGTCTTCCCCGACCGCGCGCAGCTGATCCAGCTCGCGTCCGAGCCGCTCGTGCAGCACCGAGCTCGGCAGCGTCTTCTCTCCGTCCGCCAGCAACGCCTGCAGCAGCGCGAGGATCGCCGGTGCCTTGTCGGCGGCGAGCAGGCGCCACAGCGGCCGGCTTCGGTGCTTTCGAAGAATGTTGACGGTGCGCGTGGCGGTCATGCGGGCAATGGTAGGACGAGGCGTTTCCGTCGGTCCAATTGTGGGCTGATACGGGCTCACCGGACGAGCTCGAACGGCAGTACGGCTGCTTGCTTTCTATCCGTCAGTGACGTATAGTCATCCGCATGTATACGCTCATCGAGACGCCCACTTTCGTCGCTGATGCGAACGAGCTGTGGACTGAAGATGAGAGGCTGGAGTTCTTCGAATGCCTAGCAAACAATCCGGATGCCGGGGACGTCATCCCGGGAAGCGGCGGATGCCGCAAGGTACGCTGGTCGCGCGCGGGGTCCGGGAAGCGAGGCGGAGCTCGGGTCATCTACTTCACGCGGCTCGCCGCCGGGGAGATCTGGCTCCTGTTGGCGTACGCGAATTCCGTTCGAGATGATATTCCTGCTCATCTGCTCAACGCAATTCGTGAGGAGATCGAAGATGGGTAACCGCACCCCCAAGAAATCGGCAGGTGAAGCGCTGGGGCTCAAGCTGCTGAAATCGGTCCGTGAAATGAAGGCGGGTCAGGCGGCTCGCGTGACGGAGGTCGCGCCCAACGAAGTTGCTCTGGCCCGGCATAGATCGGGGCTCTCGCAAAGCGAATTCGCGGACGCCCTGGGAATCTCCAAGCGCACTCTTCAAGAGTGGGAGCAAGGTCGGCGCTCCCCATCGGGTGCGGCGCAAACCCTGATTCGCATCGCCCAGCGCCATCCCGAAGTGGTAAGGGAGGCGCTAGAGTAAGCATCACGGCGTACACCGGAACCGCGCGCCCTGGGCGATGCCGCCTTTGCCGCAAGACGCTGAATCGCGCGCTACGACTGCCTCCGCGGCCTGCCGCCCTTGGCGCCGTTGCGCCGCGCCGCGGCAGCCTTGGCCTCGGATCGGCGAGCGCCACCGATCCTGCCGATCTGGGACATCCATTGCCGGGTACCCGACAACCCGCGGACAAGCGCGGGAACGTAGAGATCCGCGTCGAGCTGGGGCCAGTGCAATCCCAGGCCCGTGGGGGAAATCCGGATATCCCGCAACTTCGTCGCCGGCGCATTCGCGAGTCCTTGCGCCTGCGCGACGGGGAATGAGAAAGCCCAGTCGGTATCCAGCTCGACCAGAACCCTGCCTCTGGAGTACTTAGCGGCAATCGCCTTTGGGCTGCGTTGCAGCACACGGCGCCCGCGCGCGTTCGCTTTGCGGAACTCGCTGTCGGTGGGACGATCAGCCATGTATCTCGCCCCAGCGACCGCACAACAGCGGCAGCCGGCCTCGAACCTGATGGCTTGCGGACGCTATTTCTCGTTCCGAGAAGCCGAAGTTGTCCCGCAACCGCACCCGCCCCAGAGCGCACAGTAGCTCGAAAACCGCCTCCGCGTGCGGCGCGATGACGTGCACGTGCGGGGGTCGATGGTCGTTCGAATAAATCACGACTCGCCAGCCCTGCTGCGTTCTGAAGATCGTCGCCAATGATAACCCAACCGCGCTTCGGTTGTCATCTTGCAACGATCCTGCCGCCTCGGTGGGTGATGCGAAATTGTTCTGTCGCGCTAGCGCCGGTTTCCGGGAGGGCTTGACGTGTAATTATGAATCCCATAGCGTATACGTCTGCGTACGAGTACGGTGTCGGCGTGAGCTATGATTCGGTCATACTGATGACGGTCCCTGCCGGCGCGGGGTTGAACCGCCCCGAGTGCCTCCTCGCCACCCGCCGCGGCGACCTCTACGCCGCCGACTTCCGCGGCGGCGTCGCCCACCTGCACCCCGACGCCACCACCACCCTCTACCTCGGCACCAAACCCGACGGCGCTCCGCTGAAGCCCAACGGCATCGCCCTCCGCCCCGACAACTCCTTCCTCATCGCCGACCTCTCCCCCGAATCCGGCGGCGTCTTCAACCTCTTCCGCGACGGCCGCGTCGAAGTCATTCTCGACCACCTCGACGGCAAGCCGCTGCCCCCGACGAACTTCGTCACCCAGGACTACGCCGGCCGCATCTGGGCCACCGTCAGCACCCGCCTCGTCCCCCGCGCGCTCGGCTACCGCAAGACCTGCAACGACGGCTTCATCGTCCTGATCGACGATCGAGGACCGCGCATCGTCGCCGACGGCTTGGGCTACACGAACGAGTGCGCGATCGATCCGCAGCACCGCTGGCTGTACGTGAACGAGACGTTCGGGCGCCGAATGTCGCGCTTCAAGTTGCTCGCCGACGGGCTGAGCCAACGCGAAACCGTCACCGAGTTCGGCGCCGGTACGTTCCCCGACGGCCTTGCGTTCGATGCGGCAGGCGCGCTGTGGGTCACGAGCATCGTCAGCAACCGCGTGATCCGCGTGTTGCCGGAGACGGGCGAGCAGCAGCTGATCCTGGAGGACTCTGACGCGGAGCACCTGGCCTGGGTCGAGCAGGCCTACCAGGCGGGCGAACTCGGCCGCCCGCACCTGGACACGGTCAAGAGCAAGACGCTGCGCAACATCTCGAGCCTCGCGTTCGGCGGCCCGGATCTGCGCACCGCGTACCTCGGCTGCCTGCTCGGCGATTCGATCGCAACGTTTCGCACCGACGTTCCTGGCGCGCCGCCGGTGCAC